>JBBSJE010000013.1:0-51716 GCA_038257535.1 Polyangia bacterium | reverse complement strand
CAATTCGTCGACGCGACCCAGGACATAGGGTGGCAGGAGTTTTAGGCGTTCGAAACGGGATTGGCCGGACATCGTGAGGGACGGGAAAATACCGGAATCCTGTGCAACCAGGAAAAGAAATTCCACGACCGAGGGTCGCAAGCTGTTCAGGTCAGATGCGAAAACAGGTAATGCGCCACCCGCGCCCACACCCGCTCACGAACCTGCGCGTCACCAATCTGATGCGTTGTGCCAGGCAAGGGGAGAAAGTCGAAGTGGCAACCGTGCCGGTGCAACGCGTCCGCGAGCTTGAGCGAATGGAACAGGTAAACGTTGTCGTCGGCGGTGCCGTGGATCAGCAGCAGCGGCCGCGACAAAGTGGGCGCATAGGTCAGCAAGTTGCCCTCGCGGTAGGCATGCGGGGCGGCTTCAGGCAGATCGAGATAGCGCTCGGTGTAATGCGTGTCGTAGTCGTGCCAGTCGACAACTGGGGCGCCCGACACCGCAACCTTAAACACATCGGGTCGGCGCAGCACGGCCAGCGCCGACATGAAGCCCCCGAATGACCATCCGTAAATGCCCACCCGCTGCAGATCCATCTGCGGCACCTCGGCCGCCAGCGCTTGCAACGCCTGGACCTGATCCTCAAGCGGCACACTGCCGAAGCGGCCTTTGATCGCGCGTTCCCATTCGCGACCGCGACGTGGGGTGCCCCGGTTGTCGATGGCCACCACAATGGCGCCCTGATTCGCCAACCATTGGTCGAAAACGTAGTGCCTCTGATCCGATTTTACAGTGAGCGCATGCGGGCCCCCATAAACGTGAACAATCACCGGATAGCTGGCGCGCACATCGAAGCCGGCAGGCCGAATGACAGCCGCGTTCCATTTTCGATCACCCACGGTCAAAAGCTGGGCGTCAATGGCAAACGCGGGGGTTTCGGCCTCATCGGCAAGCACGTGCAAGGGGCATCCGTTGCGGTCAAGCACCCGCGTGGTGGGAAAACCACTGAGGCTCACGCGCGTCTCGACAATGATTTGTGCTTCGGCAGGACCGCCGGTCGCAACCGTGGTGATGTCGGTGGGCGCGGTGGCGTCGTCGCCCAGCCACTGAGGCGAAAAATGAGACTGGGGCGAAAGCGAGATCCACGCCAAGCGGCTGGTGAGGGCGTCGCCCAGAAGCACCACGGCTGTGCGTGCTTTCGTTTCCACAGAAACCATCGAAAGAAACCCGGCTCCCGTGGGCACCAGAATTTGGTTTTCTCCTTCAGGATTGCGCAAGCACAACGCTGGCGATCCTTGCGCTTCGGTGACGTGGAGCAACCCGCTGCCATCGGGAAGCCAACGTGGCAACGCAGGGTCAAGGTTGACCCAATCGGGATCATGCTCTTGAAACACGAATGTGGTTTCGCCAGTCGCGAGATCAACCAGCAACAAAGCCGCCCGCCTTTGATCTCGGCTTTGCACCCAGATGGCCGGAGGCTGAGTGGCGGCTTGGAAGAGCACCCGCGCCAAATACGGAAACGCCTGTTTGTCCCAAACGACGTTCAGCAGAGGTTCATCACCGCTGGGTCGCACCAGCACAAGCCCCACGTCTGCGTTGGCCTTGCCGGGCCGCGGGTAACGAAACTGCGCCGGCTTGGCCTCGGGACGTAAGGGATCAGCGATGGAAAAACTTTCAACGCCGCGCTCATCCACCACCGCCACCAACGCGACCGTGCCGTCAGGGGCAAACCAGTAGCCCTCGAAACGCCCCATCTCCTCTTGGGCCACAAATTCGGGGGCGCCGTAAAAGACCTCGTCAGAACCACCAGGCGTGAGGCGATGTGGGGCCGCGCAAGGCTCGTCAAATGAAGTTGGAACAGGAAGCCACCACAGGTCGTGCTGTGACACGAAAGTCACGGCGCCACCATCAGGGGTGAAGCGGGCGTCCATGGTGGGCGCGTGCGTGGGCGGCAAAAGCGCGCGTGTGCGGCCGGTTTGACGATTCAAAAGATACAGCGCGCCCGCCAGTGGCAGCAGCACCAGCGGGCCTTGCGGCGCCAACACAAAACTTGTGATGCCCGTGTCCGTCATACGCTGGCGCTCACGCCGCGCACGTTCTTCGGGTGATAGCTCGCCCGCAACGTTGCTTTGCAGGTCGTCAGCCCCGCAAAGACGCCGAACGTTGCCGGTTTGCACGTTTAGTTCGTAAAGCGCGTGAACGCTGCTGCGTGCGGGGCTGCGCAGAAACAACACCGCGTCCCCATCGGGTGACACCGCGGCGCGGGTGGGGCGGCCCAACACAAACGCGCGCGTTTGCGCAAACGCCTGCAAGAACGCTTTGTCTTCCTGGCTCACGTTCATCGCGGACCTAGAAATCAGCTTGTTTCGGTGCGCGTGGAAACGGAATCACATCGCGAATGTTTTCCACGCCTGTGGCGTATTGAATGGCCCGCTCAAAGCCCAGGCCAAAGCCAGCGTGAGGCACGGTGCCGTAGCGTCGCAGATCGCGATACCACCAATATTCGGCCTTCGGCAGTTGCATCTCATCAAGGCGCGCGTCCAACACATCAAGGCGCTCTTCGCGCTGGCTGCCACCGATGATTTCGCCAATGCCTGGAGCCAAAACGTCCATCGCGGCCACCGTGCGCTGATCTTCGTTGACACGCATATAAAAGGCTTTGATGGCTTTGGGAAAGTTCATCACAGCCACGGGCCGGCCCACCAACTCTTCGGTCAAGTAGCGCTCGTGCTCTGACTGCAAATCAATGCCCCACTTTACGGGGAACTCAAACGAACGCTTGGCGTTTTCAAGATGCGAGATGGCCTGCGTGTAATCCATCCGCTCAAAGTCATTGTTCACCAGTTTCTCAACGCGGTTGATGCAATCTTTGTCGATGCGTTCAGCGAAAAATGCCATATCGTCGGCGCGTTCGTTCAACAGCGCTTTGAAAATGAACTTCAAGAAGGCTTCGGCCAACGTGACATCGTCGTCCAGGTTGGCAAACGCCACCTCAGGCTCCACCATCCAGAACTCAGACAGGTGGCGGCGGGTATGTGAGTTTTCCGCGCGAAAGGTGGGGCCGAAGGTATAAACACGGCTCATCGCCAAACAGTAGGCCTCCACATTCAACTGGCCGGACACCGTTAAGAACGCGGGCTTGCCGAAAAAGTCGTGACCAAAATCAACCTGGCCGTCAGGGGTGCGCGGGGGATTGGCGGCGTCGAGGGTGGACACTCGGAACATGGCCCCCGCCCCTTCACAATCGCTAGCTGTGATAATCGGCGTATGGATCCAGAAGAAACCGTTCTCGTGGAAAAACCGATGAATGGCTTGGGCCAGGGTGTGGCGCACGCGCGTGACGGCGCCAATCAAGTTGCTGCGTGGCCGAAGGTGCGCCACCTCGCGAAGGAACTCCATGCTGTGGCGTTTGGGCTGCATGGGATAGGTTTCAGGGTCGTCAACCCACCCCACAACCTCCACGTGGCTAGCCTGAATCTCCAGGTTTTGGCCTTGCCCCTGTGACGCCACCAATTCGCCCTGCACGCGCAGCGCGCAGCCTGCTCCAGCTTTGAGGACCTCGCTTTCGTAATTGGGCAATGACGACGGCGCCACCACCTGGATCGGGTGAAACCCCGATCCGTCGGACAGATGAAGAAACGACAGGCCCGCTTTCGAGTCACGGCGTGTGCGAACCCAACCCTGGACCAATACCCTTGTGCCGGGTGCCAACGCCCCGGAGGTGATCTGCGCAATGGAAACCGCGTTCATGGATGGCCGGATTATAGACGAGCGCTCACGGCTTTTCTTGCGCATTCGCGTCTCGCGCCGCAACCTGAAATGAGAACGGAGACACCATGAGCAACGGCCGCAGCAAAACGCCCTATTTCGTCCGCCCCTCCACCGCCGTACTCACCCGTGGCTTTGATCCCCGCCTGTCGGTGGGGTCGGCGCGTCCAGCGGTGTTCCGATCGAGCACCTACGTGTTTTCCAGTCCGGAGGCGGCCGAGCGCGCGTTTTCGATCGCGTTAGGACGGTCAAAACCCGCGGAGGGCGAAAACATTGACCTCATCTACTCGCGGTTATCACATCCCAACGCCGAAATTCTGGAAAACCAAATCGTGCCGCTTGAGCCGGGCGCCTCTTCCGCGGCGGTGTTCAATTCCGGCATGGCGGCCATTTCCACCTTGTTCTTAACCTTCTGCCCTCCGGGCTCGCAATTTATCTACACCACGCCCATCTACGGGGGCACCCAACACTTGATCCATCAAATGCTTGAGCCTCTGGGGCTGGTAGGCATTGCCGTGCCCGCAGGCGACACGCAGGCGATGGCCACAGCCATTGCCTGCGCCAAAAATCTGCGGCTGGTTCTCATTGAAACGCCCGCCAACCCCACCTTGGTGATGACCAACATTGAAGCCGCAGCCAAGGCGGCGTTTCAGCACGCAGGAACCGGCAAGCTGCGACCACTTTTGGCCGTTGACAACACCTTCATGGGTCCTGCGTTTCAGCATCCCTTGCAAATGAAGGCCGACTTTGCGGTGTATTCCGCCACCAAGTTCTTGGCCGGGCACAGCGACATGTTGGGCGGCGTGATCATTGGCCGCGATCCCGAGCTGCTCGATAGCCTGCGCGGCACGCGGGCGATCTTGGGCAACATTTTGCAACCTGACGAGTGTTGGATGTTGGACAGCCGTTTGCCCACTGTGAATCTGCGCATGAATCAGCAAGCGAAAAACGCCGAGAAGGTTGTGGCGGCGCTGGCGAAGCATCCCAAAGTGCGAAAAATCTACTACCCCACCCTATTTACAGACGCGGGCCAGACCGAGATCTTCCAAGCGCAGTGTAAGAGCCCGGGGTCGATTTTCTCGCTGCAGGTGTCCGGAGGAAAACGCGGCGCCTTCGATTTCCTCCGCCGTGTCAAGATCGCTCACAACGCCGTAAGTTTGGGAGGCGTAGAAACGTTGGCTTGCCACCCGGCAACCACCACCCATTCGGAAATGTCCGACGACGAATTGCGCACCACCGGCGTCAGCGATGACTTGGTGCGCATCTCGATTGGGGTTGAGGACTTTCGCGACCTCACAGCCGATTTTCTCAACGCGCTCGACGGTCTGTCCTAACGCCTAGGTTAATTCAGATTTGACCTGTTGAAACTTTTCCAAAGCGAATTTCAGATCGCCTTCGTCGTGGGCCGCCGACAGCTGCACCCGAATGCGCGCTTTGCCCTGCGGCACCACCGGGTAAAAGAAGCCCACCACATACACGCCCAGTTCCAGCAAGCGCGCCGCCATTGATTGTGCGCGCCCGGCGTCGCCCAGCATGATGGGAACGATCGGATGATCCCCCGCGGGGATGTCGAAGCCGATGTCAGAAAGCCCCCGCCGGAACATTTGCGTGTTGCGCTCCAACTTGTCGCGCAGGGCTGTGCTTGCGCTGAGCAGATCCAGAACCTGCACCGACGTGGCGGCGATGATGGGGCTCAAGGTGTTGGAGAAGAGATAAGGTCGCGAGCGCTGCCGCAGCAGATCCACAAGCGGTTTGCGGGCGCTCACAAACCCGCCAGCGGCGCCGCCTAACGCTTTGCCCAAAGTGCTGGTGATGATGTCCACGCGCCCCATCACCTGGCGATGCTCATGTGTGCCTCGGCCTTTGGGCCCCATAAACCCTGTGGCGTGCGAATCGTCCACCATCACCAAAGCGTCGTAGCGTTCGGCAAGATCGCAGATGCCCTGCAAGTTGGCCACGATGCCATCCATGGAGAACACACCGTCGGTGGCGATCAAACGAAACCGTGCGCCAGCCGCTTGTTTGAGCTGTGCTTCAAGCTCATTCAGATCGCCATTGGCGTAACGAAACCGCTGTGCTTTGCACAGTCTTATGCCGTCGATGATGCTGGCATGGTTTAAGGCATCACTGATCACAGCGTCTTCCGGCCCCAGAAGCGTTTCGAATAGGCCGCCATTGGCGTCGAAACATGAGGAATAAAGGATCGTGTCCTCCATTCCCAAGAAATCCGAAATTTTCGCTTCAAGCAGCTTGTGAATTTCTTGCGTGCCACAGATAAAGCGCACCGACGACATGCCATACCCCCAGCGATCAATGGCCGCGTGGGCGGCCTGAATCACTTTGGGATGCTGCGACAAGCCCAGGTAGTTATTGGCGCATAGGTTCACGACACGCTCGCCGGCCACATTCACCCGCGGCCCTTGTGGCGAAGCGATCAGGCGTTCGCGTTTGTATAGGCCCTGTTGCTCGATGTCTGCCAACAGCGACTCAATGTGCGTTTGAAACTTTCCCAGCATGACAACATCCCCTACAGGCTGGCCCACTTCAAGACAACCTTGCCGCAATCGCCTGACGACATCACCTCAAAGCCCTTCTCGAAATCAGTGTAGGCGAAGCGGTGGGTGATCACGGGGCCAAGGTCCAACCCGCTTTGCAAAAGCACGGTCATCTTGTACCAAGTCTCGTACATCTCGCGGCCGTAGATGCCTTTGATGGTCAGCATGTTGGAGATCACCACGCTCCAATCAATGGCGAAAGCCTTCTCTGGCAAACCCAACATGGCGATCTTGCCGCCGTGGCACATATTGGCCAGCATGTCGGTGAAGGCTTGAGGCTGGCCGCTCATCTCCAAGCCCACGTCGAAACCTTCGCGCATGCCCAGGTTGGCGCGCGCCGCCTTTATGGTTTCGGTTTTCACATCCAAGGCCAAGCTCGCGCCCATCTTTCGCGCCAACGCCAGCCGATCGTGATTGACATCGGTAACAACCACATGGCGCGCACCCGCGTGCCGCACCACCGCGGTGGCCATAAGCCCGATGGGGCCCGCGCCGGTGATCAAAACGTCTTCGCCCAACACATCAAACGACAGCGCGGTGTGCACTGCGTTTCCAAACGGGTCAAAGATCGCCATCACGTCTTTGTCGAGCCCGGGGGCGTGGCACCACACATTGCTTTGCGGCAGCACCACGTACTCGGCAAACGCGCCGGCGCGGTTCACGCCCAATCCTTGCGTTTTGTCGCACAAATGGCGGCGCCCGGCCATGCAGTTGCGGCAATGGCCACACACCACGTGCCCTTCTCCACTCACCACGTCGCCTGGCTTAAAGCCTTTGACGTTCGAGCCCACCTCGGCCACTTGGCCCACAAACTCGTGCCCAATCACCAAGGGTGTGGGCACGTGCGCCGCGGCCCACGCGTCCCATTTGTAAATGTGCAGATCGGTGCCGCAGATGCCGGTGCGCAGAACGCGAATCATCACGTCATCAATGCCGAGGCTGGGCATGGGCACATCCTCCAACCACAGCCCTGGCTCAGATTTGGCTTTCACCAGCGCTTTCATAGGCAAAGTCCCTGGGTCGCTGCGGATCGAATCGGCAAGGCCATAAACCAAGTGTAACGCGCCGGGGCCAACCGCGCTGGCGACAAGGCCACAAGCCGCGTCTCCCGCAGATCCCCTCCCCCTAGACGCAGGGCGCCATAGACAGAGCAAAGTGGGCAAACAACTAACGGCCGTACATTGCCTTGTGACCTCAGGCAAAGGACACTTGGACACTCATGACCACCCTCATGCTGTTCTCTAGGGTTCTGGGACTTATCGTCGTTTCATACACGGCGCTCTTCAGCGCGAAAGCCTACGCCGACGTTCTATGGACGGGAGACTTCGAAACCGGGAATCTTTCGCAATGGACGTCGAAGATGATGGAAAGCCAGCTTCGCGTTGTCTCGACGCCCACACGCGCCGGACAGTTTGCGCTTGAGATCAAATCTGTGAACGCGAGCGATCGGGTCGAGGTTCAGCACGGCAAGGCCTCCACGCCCGCCGGCAGCGACCGGTGGTATGCCTGGAGTTTGATGGTCCCAAGGCGCTTTCGGTTTCCGACCATCAAATTGGTTACTTTGAAACGTGGAAAAGCTTCAAGCAGATCATGGTCTTCATCGTGCGCGGAACCGATGTGTCTTTCAACACGCGGTTTCCTACCAATCGCCGGCGTTGGACGGGAAAAGGCAAATTCACACCCGGTGTTTGGCACGACATCGTGATGCACGTGAGGTGGTCACGAGACGCAAGCCAAGGGTTGGTGGAGTTGTGGTTTGATGGAGAAGAGGCGTTTGCGTTGTTGCCGGTCGAAATGGCGACGCTTGTTGATGACAACAATGCTTTTTTGCAGATCGGCTTCCTCAGGGGGCAGGTTGGAGAAACCATATACCTTGACGAGGCTCGCGAGGGCACTTCACGGCAGGATGTGATGCTCCCGCCACTTTCTCCCAACCCGGGGATGCCCATGGGTGGATCCGGTGGCATGGCCGCGGGTGGCCAAGGCGGCAGTGCGGGCGCAAGTGGTGAAGGCGGTCATGATGGTGGTGGTGGTGGCAATGACGGCAAGGGCGAGGTCGACGACGGCGGTGACATGCCCCCCGGCGAGGCACCCGGCAACGATGGTTCCGAAGGAGGGGCAGCCGGTGAGTCGCCCAGCGACGAAGACGGAGACAGCGGCCAGCGTGGCAACGGCTGCGCTTGGGCGCCGAAGGGGGATGG
Source organism: Polyangia bacterium (assembly GCA_038257535.1). Lineage (GTDB taxonomy): Bacteria > Myxococcota_A > Polyangia > Fen-1088 > Fen-1088 > JAGTJU01. The sequence continues at coordinate 43,210 of JBBSJE010000013.1, read as the reverse complement.
CCAAGCCTCGCACGCCTGGGTGCTGCTCGTGCTTGCTGCGTTGCTAAAACCACGTGGGCGCCGTGCGCGTCGAATTCTGCAACGCACCCCATCGCCAGCTTGACGTCGGCACCAAACCCAGAGGAGAGTCTGGGGGTGAAAGATCGCATTCAGATCGTTGCGGACATTTTGATGGGGGCGGCCTACGCCGACCAAACTTTGGCAGGCGACGAACGGGCTTCTGTGCGGGAGCTGCTACGGAATCTGCTGGAGACCGACAGCCTCCCCATGGACCTTGATTTTCACATCGACGAGTTTTCGCCGCAAAGGTTTGACCTAAACCAAGCCGCGGCGGCGTTTGCCAGCGACAGCGACGAAACCAAACGACGTTTGCTTGAGTTGGTCGCCGCGGTACACGGTGCTGATCAGGAATTCGACTTGGCCGAGGACGAATATCTGCACCGGATTGGCGAGGCATTGGGGCTACCTCACAGCGCCTACAAGGACATGATCGTATCCGTTGTCGATGAGGTACATCTTGCGGATGACCTCAAAACCGTTCGCTTTGCCGAAGAAGACGCGCAAGCGCGCCCCCCTATGCCGCCACCGCCGGGCGCAAACCGGGCGCGCGATCGCGCGGACAACGCGAGCGACGAAGAGTCCTAAACGCTGCTAGACTTCGGGGCGGATGGGGACGCGTGGGGCAATGGAACAGCAAACGGGCGACGGAAACACATGGGCGGCGGCACGAGACAGATTGCTCTTGGAGCTGCAACGACAGGGCATCACCTCAAAGCCTGTGCTCGCCGCAATGGCGCAGGTGCCACGCCATCGTTTTGTGCCGCAGGAACATCAGCAGCGCTCTTACGAAAACGTTCCCCTGTCGATCGGGATGGAGCAAACCATCAGCCAACCGTTCATCGTGGCTCTCATGAGCGAGCTGGCAGAGGTTACGCCCGCGGATCGCGTTTTGGTGGTGGGCACTGGATCTGGCTACCAGGACGCCGTTTTGGCCAGATTGGTCAAAGAGGTTCACAGCATTGAACGCATCGTTCCGCTTGCGGAAACAGCCATAGCTCGCCTACAAACCTTGGGGTACAACAACGTTTATGTTCACGTGGGCGACGGCTATCAAGGTTTGCCCGAAAAAGCGCCATTCGCGGCCATCGTTGTTACGGCCGCTGCACCCCAAGTGCCCAACGCGCTGCTAGAGCAGCTACAAATCGGCGGGCGACTGGTGATTCCCGTAGGTGAGTCCCAGCAACATCTACGTGTGTTGGTTCGTGCAGCGAAAGGCGTTCAGGATGTGGGCGTGGTGCCTGTGCAATTTGTTCCCTTGGTGCGCGGCGCCCCCCGTCCGGTGGTTTAGGTCCGCGCCTGCTGCTAGCTTGCCGACATGAATTTGCGTCAACCCGCAAGCGTGCTTGCCCTCGTTGCTCTTTGCCTCATCTGCGCATGCAAGAAGTCCTCACGAGACGCACCGGTCGAAACCCAGGAGCCGCCTGCGGCCACGTATGTGGTTCAGGGCATCGTGAAAATGCTGCCGCCCGCCGCCCAGCCAGGAAACAACAAAACCATTGTCGTTCTTCATCAAGCCGTGCCGCATTTCAAAGACCAAGACGGGCAAGAGGTGGGCATGATGGCCATGCCGATGCCGTTTACGCTTTCACAGGGCGTGGACATAACGGGCATTGAGGTGGGCTCGAAGGTTGAGTTCACGTTTGGCGTGTTTTGGAGGGCGCCCACCCCCACGCGCATTCTTTCGATGAAAAAATTGCCTGACGACACCCAAATTCAGTTCAACGTTGACGATTAACGTTTTCCCCGGTGCGCTTCAGGGCGCCCACTGCGCCGCAACGGAGGCGCCCAACAGACCAGCGGCTTGCGCACGCGCGAACAACACGTCTACAGCTTGCCGCACATCCGCCGCCATTTGCCGTGTGTCTTCGTTGGCGTACATGCCCAGATAACGATCAAGCAAAGCCGGATCAGCCAAGGCGGCATCGCCTCGATCCTCTTTGGCAATCGCCTTGATCAACTGGTCGCGATGCTCAAGCGCCCACGTGATGGCTTCCCGAAGCACAGCTGACACAGCGGCAATGCGCTGCGGGCCCAACGCCCGCCGAATCACATTCACACCCAAGGGCAACGGCAAGTTGGTCTCCGCTTGCCACCACTGCCCCAACTCAACCACGGCGTGATAGCCGCGCGCCTCGTACAGCAAGCGGCCTTCATGGATAAGCAAGGCGGCGTCGATGCTGCCGTCGTCCAACGCCTCAAACGCCCGCGCAAAGGGCGCGATGGGCACCACCACGGGTTCAAACTGGGGTTGGATGAGGCGCAGCACCATCATGGCCGTGGTGCTAAGGCCGGGAACCCCCACACGCCGGCCGCGCAGATCAGCAACGGTAATGGGGCGTTTGGACACCACCACGGGACCAAAGCCCCGCCCGACGCTGGCACCGTGAGGCAACAGCAAATAGCGATCGGCAAACTGCGGGTAAGCACCCAATGACACAGCCACCACATCAGCGCCTTCGGTCGTCGCCAGAGCGTTCAAGCTGGCGGTGTCAGCGCGCTGGTGCGAAAACACAAACCCCTTGGCATCAACACTTCCCTGGGCCAAGGCGAAGAACATGAACGCGTCGTCGGCGTCTACGGAATAGGCAAGCCGGATGGCTTGTGAGCTCGTCATACGCTCAGCTTACGTGCTTGATCCCGGTTGCGCCTCCGCCGTCGCAGCAGGGCGCCTAGCACCGCCGCCCAGACGCCCATCCCCATCCATCCATGCGAGGCTTGCGGCCGCCCCACGCGGCATCTACAGCCTTGCGCCGCGGGTGTTTCGGTCGAGGCGTCGCCCACCCCTCCATCGGATGAGGGCGCACAAATCCCATAGGTGCCACAAAGCCATGCGGTTGTGTCCAAACACCGGTCGCGCAAACAAGCTGGCACTGGGCCCAAGGTCTGGGTTGTGACGAGGGGTTCCCAAGTTTGTCCGTCAAGCGACCTGCCAACGTAAAATGCATCGTTGGCATCAACACCGCCGCCGCAGGCGTAAAGCGCGCCCTGATGCCACTTCAGGCAACGGAAGCGCGGGCCCAAGGCGCCACCGTTGACTGGTGGGGCCCAAGTGAGCCCTTGATCCGATGAAACAAATAGCGCCGCGTCCTCTGCACGGCCGGAGACCAGCAAGGTGCGGCTGGCGACATAAACGGTTTGCGGTGTTGCGCCTAATGAAAAACCGCCCACCAAATGGCCCGGGGGTAGTTGCAGCACACGGGCCGCCGACAGCCCTTCATCAGTGGACATCCATATCTCGTCACCAACGGCCGGTGTGTCACGGGCAAAAAACAAGCGTGGCGGCGTTTGCGTCGAGGCTCCGAGCAGGATGGTGGTGCGCAGCGGATCGCTAAGCTCGCCCACAGCGTCGCGAACGACAAAACTAAATCCCTCGTCAGCAGAAACACCCAAGGAAAACGCAGCGCCGGCACCGGGCCCGGCGACATAAAGCCGCAGTTGGGGCGAGGCCACCGCCACCAAACGCCACCAAACTTGCCCACTGGGAAAGGCGTATCGAAGTGCGAAGGTTTCCCCTTGATCCTCGGAGACATAGAGGCCGCGATCGTTGCCCGCGCCCACCAGCGCCCACAGACGGTTGGGCGCGCTGGGATCTGCAATCACCTGATGCACGAACGTGTTGTCGGCAATGCCCTTGGCCAAGGTCCACGTGCACGCGTCGTTCAAACGGCCACGATAAACTCCCGTACGCGCGGCGACTGCCATGAAGCCAGATGGCGTCACCACAATGCTCTGGGGCGTGCGACCACCGAACGCCTCTTCGCAAACGGGAACGTGAGCCGCCCCTTCGGGAAAAACCACGCCAAAGTTCATGGTGACAACAGGTCGGTTGACTGAATCAAACTGCAGATCGAAGGTGTCGGCAGCCATGCAGGGACCCGAATTGGGGCGCACGCATTGGATGGGCAGAGCGTGGCTCGGTGAGGAAGCTGCCAACAAAACCGCAACGCAACCACAAACCATCAGCAAGCGTGCCATAGGCAGCTAGTACCGCGCGATCGTTAGGCGCGCACCCGCAAAGCGGCGGTGGACGCCCGCACCACCAGGGGCGTTGCGAACGGCTCTTGCTGAATTTTGCCTTCGCCCTTCAATGCGTTCACAACTTGGCGCGCCACCGCCGCCCCCATGGCGACGGCGGGCTGATGAACCGTCGTTAGAGGCGGCGTTCGGTACATGGCTTGCGGGGTGTCGTCGAAGCCCACCATCGACACATCATCAGGCACTTTGAGCCTATGCTCGAACAAGGCCACCTGAGCGCCGAAGGCCATGGTGTCATTGCCGGCAAACATCGCGGTGAAGGGCAGCTTGCGCGCCAACAATTCAAGCGCCGCCTGCTGCCCCGTTGTCTCTGAAAACGCGCCGTAGGTCACAAGACCCTCGTGCAACGGAACCTGAAATTCAGCCAGCGCTCGCTTGTAACCAGCAAACCGATCGATGGCGTGGCGGTGCTCGCGGGGTCCCGAGATGTGCGCGATGCGCCGATGCCCAAGCTCAAGCAGATGCCGGGTGGCCCGATACCCGCCGCCTTCGTTGTCAACCAGAAGACATTTGCCTTCCACGCCCGGTGTGTCGGGGCAGACGGCAAACACCAACATCTCGTCCTGAAGCTGGGCCAGCCGTTCAACTGTCAATGGTTGCCCGACCACGCACACGCCGCCCACATGGCTTGTGCGCAGCAACTCCACTGCGCGGTCAATCTCCCCCAAACCCTGGACACTGACAATGAGCGCCAAATAGGGCGATTTTGCCAGTTCTTCCTGAATGCCCCGAATCACTTGCGTGAAGAAGGGCGTTTCTGTGTCGCTGGCCAAGATGCCCACAATCGATGAGCCACCTTGTGCCAATCGCTGCGCGAACAAATTGGGGCGGTATCCCAGCTCTTCCACAGCGGCAAGCACCGCCACCCGCTTGTCCTCATTGACCTTCGTGTTTCCGCTGAGAACGCGCGAAACGGTGCTTTGTGACACGCCCGCTTTGTAGGCGATGTCGTAGATCGTCACTTTTTGTTTGTCCATGCCGCTTTACCGAGCGCCGATCGAACGAAAAGCGCTAGCCTTTTGCAACGGCTCAAGGTGCAACAAAATCAGCACATCGCGCGTAAAAAGCCGCCGGCGCCCCAGCCGTCGCGAGACTTTGCCGGGTCTTAGTCACCTTCATTCAACCTTGTTGCCCGCACGCCTGGCCTGCGCGGAGGAGCTTGCGCCGCTGCGTTTTGCCAGGCCGGGTGGGGTTTTGTCGTCCTTGGCGCTGCCTTCATTGGCGGGCGGCGTTTTTGATTGACCCAGGCCCTGCGCAAGACCTTCCTTTGAGGGCCCCTTGTCGGGTGTGTGGCCAGGCGGCGTCTTCACTACAATGGTTTTCCCTCGCACAGGCGCAGGTGTGGCCGCCGTGCTGGGCACACGGCGGGTGCCGGCACCGGCGGCGGGGGCTCTCGATGGCAATTCTGGCGCCTCGGGCTGTCCGGTAGGCGCCGACGCCTCGGCGGGAACGGTCGCAACCCCTCGTCCTGGCGCGGGCGCCGGGGGGGCGGGCGCGACGGGCGGCGGCGAAGCCACGACCACCGGGGCAGACGGCGCTGGCGCCGGCGCCGCTCGCGGCGGTGTGTGCGCTGGTTGACGCGCAATGGCCGCGCCTGAAGCGCTGCGTGGGGAAGCCGGAGCCGCACGCGAAGGCCCGGCAGGCTCAGGTGCGGGTGCGGGCGCCGCACGCACTGTGGTGACCGAGGAGCCCCCAGTGGCCGTCGCCGGAGGCGCTGGGCGCGTGGTGCGGGTGGTGGTGGTTGAAGAGGTGCGTGCACCTACTGAAAACGTGCACGCTGACCCACTTATCAACAGCGGTAACGCCAACGCCAACGCCGACATTTTCACCAAACCTCGAACATGACAGCTTCGCAATTCGCGCATGGTGGACACGATCATAAACCCAACTTGGCGGGATGCCTAACGGTGAGACGCAATGCCGCTTGGATTTATGCGTTTGGATACAGTGTTGTTACCAAGTTCACGCACAAGTTTAACAGGAGACGGCTGGTTTTTGAAACCACCTGCAGGGTACAACCAGAGCATCAAGGAACGCACGGAACGCACGAACAAGGATCAAAAATGCGGGTGTATGGATGGCTAACGATGGGAACCTTGGGCGTGCTTCTTACGGGAGGAGGGTTGGTTCACACACGAGGCGACAGGCGAACAAAAGTCAAAGGTGTAGATGCGAATCGTGTGGGCAGCGGGCCCATGCATGAGCATGATCTTCACAACGACTCAAAGCGGCTCATCGAAGCCGGGGAGGTGGTGCTACTGGTACTGGAGGAATGAGCGAAGGTCTGGTGAAACGATTGGGTTGGGCGAGAGGGAAACGAGGGCCCGATCGCCAACCGACTAGGGGTCAGAGCACACCGGCTCGCCCCGCAACGGAAAAACTCGTGTAAAAACGGCATGGACCCTGGGGCTCACAGGGCATGGCTGCAACGCATCGGCTACGCTCGGGGTCCCCCACCCAGCCATGAACTCTCGCAGTCATCGTTTTCGCGCAAAGCTGGCATGGGCCGCGTTTGGACCGGGGATTCTGTTGTCGCTGGCCGCGGCGCACGCGCACGCGCAGACGCAGCTGCGGCAACAGGACGAGGTCACGGAATCCCTGACAGTGGAGCGTGCCATCGCCATGGCGATGCGGCGGGACGAACGTGTGGGCCAAACGCAACTCGAAGCGCAGAGCGCCGAGTCGCGCCGCGCACGTGCGCAAGCCTTCTTCTTCCCCGAGCTCACGCTCACGGCCAACTACGTGCGCCGACCGCGACAAATCATCCGGCGGGTTGACGAGCGAGACGTGATCCTTCAGCGCTTCAACGCGCTGTCGGGCAACGTCACTTTAACCGTACCCGTGTTCTGGGCTGGCGGGATTCCGCTTTATAGGCAAGCGCGGCTTGAGCAGGAAGCGGCGAAGCTTTCCGCGATCGAGCAACGACGGTTGGTGGGTTTCGAGACCGCGGACGCGTTTGTCGCCGCGCTATCTGCACAGGAAATTGAACGCGCGGCGCAGCGTCGGTTGGCGTTCGCGCAAGAGCGACTTGTTGACGCCCGCGCGCGCGCTGAAGCTGGGCTTGTAAGCTCCAATGACGTCACCCGCGGTGAGCTTGAGCTGGCCAATGCCGAACGCGAAGCCTCGTTGGCGCAGGGACAAAAGCAAATGGCGCGCACGCAGCTTGGGCACTTTTTGGTTTCACGCATCACAGGGGACCTTGCTAACCCCACCGCTTTGCTGGCCGCCGCCGCCAATCAAGCGCTTGAGGCCGAAGCGGCTCAGCTTGCGCAAAGCCAACAGCAACGCCTCGATCTACAAGCCGGCGATCGACTGGTTCTGGCGAGCGAAGAAGCGGCGAAGGAGCCTGGCTTGCGGGTCCTGCCGCGGCTCGCGGGAACAGCATTGGGCCGCTACACCAACGAGCCGGGCCTGGTGGGTCGCGTTTTCGATTGGCAAGCGGGCGCCACGCTCACCTGGGCCTTGTGGGACGGTGGCTTGCGCTCCGCAGAAGCCAAGGAGCGGGAAGCCACCGCACAAGCGCAGGGGTTGTCGCAAGGCCTGCGGCGGCGCAACGTGGTTTTGGATGTGCGCATGGCGCGCCTGGCCCTGCAAAACGCGCGCGCCACGCAGTCCGCGGCGCGTCGCGCGCGCGAAATGGCGGCCCAGCACGCTGAAGAAACCGCAGAGCTTTACCGGCAAGGCCTGGTGCGGGCTTTGGAGGTGGCGGACGCCAATTTGCGGCTGTTTGAGGCCGAGGTCACATGGGTTCGCGATCAATACGCGTTGGCTGTGGCTTACTTAGACCTAAAAGTGGCGTTGGGCGAACGCCCGCCGGGAGTAGACTAACCATGTTGGCAAAACACCTTTCGTCACGCCGCTTTTGCGCAGCCGCCGTGGTTTTGATGGCGCTGGTGGGCGCTGGCGCATGCCACAAGGACGAAAGCGCCGCCAACAATGGCACACGCCACAAAGGGCCGCTGGCGTTTCCGGTTCAGATTGAGTCCGTGTCGTTGCGACAGGTTGATTATGTGTCGCGCGCCGTGGGCTCCATCGAAGCTTTCGAAACCGTTCAGGTAACGTCTCGCGTGGCGGGCGTTGTGGAACGCGTTCGGTTTCAAGAAGGCGACACGGTGAACGTCAATCAAGTGCTGGTGGAGATTGAGCCTCGGCGCTTCCACCTGTCGTTGCAAGCCGAGCAAGCCGCGTTGGCCAAAGCCAAGGCCGCACGCGCTGACGCCGAAGCCGGCTTCGGGCGGCGCCAAGCCGCAGTGGAGAAGACCCCCGGACTGATTCCTGGGGAAGAGGTTGCGACCTGGAAAACTCGCGTGGCAACCGCTGACGCCGAGGTGGCAGCGGCTCAAGCGGCGCTGGGGGCCGCGGATCTAAATTTGCGCGACGCCTACGTGCGCGCGCCAGTCAAAGGCGCCATCGAAACCCGCACCGTGCAAACAGGACAATATGTGCAGCTGGGGACCGTGCTGGCCAGTTTGATCCGCCTTTACCCCTTGATGTTACGATTCTCGCTGCCACCGGAAGCGGCCCGCAACATAAAACGCGGCGACTGGGTGGCCTTCAAAACCGCCGACGCGAACGAAAGCCACCGCGCCAAGATCACGTACATCGCGCAATCGGCAGATCCCGCCACCCGACAAGTTCCTATGGCCGCGGAAGTGGAAAATCCCGACACGCCCGATGTGCGACCCGGGCAGTTTGCCCAGGTGACGGCGCAGCTTGATGATAGCAAGTCGTCGGGCATTGAGGCCAAGACCGAAGGCAACGCCGCCAACGCTGAACACCCTGCCATTCCCGAATCCGCCATTCGTCCCAGCGAAAAAGGCTTCATTGCGTTCGTTGTGAAAGACGGCAAAGCGCAAGAGCGACGACTGGCACTGGGCTTGCGCACGGCCGACGGGCGTGTGGAAGTGCGCGAAGGTTTGCAAGCCGGGGAACTGTTGGTGGTGCGAGGCGCTGAGGCGCTGCGCGATGGCGTTGCGGTGACGGTGGCAGGCCAAGTGGAAGGCAACGCCGCGCAGGGTTCCTAAATATGCACCGACCCATCCCTTGCCTAGCGCACAGAGGATCACCACGATGACGATCACTGAAGTTTGTGTGCGACGCCCGGTGCTTGCGTGGATGATCATGGCGGCCACGATTGTGTTTGGGGCCGTGGCGCTCAGCCGCATTGGCATCAGCGAATACCCCGATGTGGATCACCCCGTGATCAGCGTCAGCCTCAGCTGGGAAGGCGCAGCCCCCGAAGCGATGGAGAGCGACGTTGTCGAGATCGTAGAAGAGGCGCTGTCCCAAGTTGAAGGCGTTCGCTCATTGTCGTCAGAATCGCGCCAGGGAACCGCCAGCATCACGGTGGAGCTGGACCTGTCGCGCAACGTTGACCTCGCCATGCAGGAGGTGCAAGCCCGCGTGGCTCAGGTGGGCCGCCGGTTGCCTCGCGATCTTGATCCGCCGGTGGTGTCGAAAACCAATCCTGAAGACCAGCCCATCATGTGGGTGGGCCTTTCGGGCCCGTTTGCGCCGCAGGTTCTGGCCGACACAGCCCGCTACACCGTCAAAGAAAAACTGCAAACACTGCCTGGCCTGGGGGAAGTGATCATGGGCGGTTTTCCCGAGCGCAGCGTGCGCGTTTGGATCGACGCCCAAAAACTCGAGGGACGCGGATTGACTGTGCAGGACCTGGTATTGGCTCTGCAACGCCAACACGTGGAGCTGCCTGCGGGGCGCATTGAAGCCGAAGGGCGCGAGATCAGCGTTCGGGTGTTGGGAGAAGCGCTTGACCTCGAAACACTCCGGCACATGGTGGTGCGCGAGGTGGCTGGGGTGCCCATTTATTTGAGCGATGTGGCTTTGGTTGAAGATGGTTTTGAAGACGTGCGCCGCTACAGCCGCGTCAATGGTCAGCCCGCACAAGGCCTGGGCGTAAAAAAACAACGCGGTGCCAATGCCGTGCTGGTGGCCCAAGGCGTTCGAAACACCATTGCCGCGCTTCGCCCCACGCTTCCTGATGGCATGGAATTGGGCATCAACTTCGATTCCACCGTGTTCGTCGAGGAAGCTGTTGCGGAGCTGCAGTTCGAGGTGGCGCTGTCGGTTCTGCTCACTGCGATCGTATGCTGGATTTTCCTGGGATCGCTATCGGCCACTTTGAACGTGATTTTGGCCATCCCCATGTCGCTGATGGGCACCGTCGCGGCCATCTACTTTCTGGGCTTCACGCTCAACACGTTCACGCTTTTGGCTTTGGCCCTGGCCGTGGGCATCGTGGTTAACGATGCCATCATGATCCTTGAGAACATTCATCGACACCGCGACCTTGGCAAAGATTCCATTCGCGCGGCCATCGAAGGCACCAATGAGATCAAGTTTGCGGCTTTGGCGGCCACCATGGCTGTGGTTGCGATCTTTATCCCCGTGGTGTTCATGCGCGGTGTGGTGGGTCGATTCTTCCTGGAGTTCGGCATCACCTTCTGCATCGCGGTGGTGCTGTCGTACATCGAAGCCATCACCTTGGCCCCGGCTCGCGCCGCGCGTTTGCTGGCGCGTGGGCACGAGGGACCCCGACGGGGTCTAGGCCGCCTTGCAGACAATCTGTTTACCTTCGTGGCCAATGCGTATGGCCGCAGTTTGGGTCCGGCGCTCAGGCGGCGATTTTTGATCCTGCTGGGTGGCGCGGCTGTGTTGGGTGTCGCCACTCTTGCCTTCGGTAACCTCAAGCAAGAGTTTGTGCCCTCACAGGATCAAGGCCGACTGATGGTAAGGCTGCAAACGGCGGTGGGGTCCGACCTAGAGGAAACCGACAAAATCATTCGCCAGGCCGAGGACTTCATTCGCACGCGTCCGGAAATCGCCCGGACCTTTGTGGTGATTGGCAGCTTTCGCGACGGCGCCGTGAACAGCGGCATGATGTTCTTAACTTTGGCACCTGCCAAACAGCGGATGGGCGCGGCCCAGCTTTCTGTGTTGATTCGCAAAACTTTCAACGCCATTCCCGGTCTGAAGGCGGTGGTGCAGGACATGTCGCAGCGGGGATTTTCCGCCAGCCGCGGCTTCCCGGTGGAATTCTCCATTCGGGGGCCGGATTGGAACGTGCTTACCGATCTCAGCCGCAAGGTGGCCGACGAATTGACAGCCTCGGGAAGTGTGGTTGACGTGGACACCGATTACCGATTGGGTATGCCGGAGTTGCGCATTGAACCTGATAGAGCGCGCGCTTCGGACGTCGGTGTGTCGATGGAAGACGTGGCCTCGGCCATCAACGCCTTGGTGGGTGGCGTTCGCGCAGGAAAATATTCTGCGGGCGGCCGGCGCGTGGACGTTCGTTTGCGGCTACTGGCCGAACAGCGGGCGCGGCCCGAAGACATCAACCGTTTGAAGGTTCGCGGTCGCAACGGGGCCCTGATTCCATTGGATACCCTGGTGAAGATTGACGAACAACCGGCCCTGCAGGCGGTGACCCGCCGCGATCGCGAACGCGCCATCAGTGTGTTCGGAAACGTCGCGCCGGGCTCGTCGCAGAACGAAGCCCTTGAGGTCATCGAGCGGCTATCGAATGAATTGCCTACCGGCTATCGGCTTGTGGCCGGGGGCCAAACGGTTACTTTCAAAGATTCCATGGGCGATCTGGTTTTCGCCCTGATCTTGGGCGTTGTTGTTGCCTACATGATCTTGGCTTCTCAGTTCAACAGTTTGATTCACCCACTTACGGTGTTGACGATCTTGCCCTTGTCGATGGCGGGCGCGGTGTTTGCCCTGGCCTTGGGTGGCATCACAATCAACCTTTTCAGCATGATTGGGTTGCTGCTGCTTATGGGGATCGTGAAGAAGAACTCGATCATCCTGGTGGACTACGCCAATTTGGTGCGAAGCGAGGCGCCGCCAGACCTGCCGGTAAGTCCGCAAGAGGCGATGCAAAAGGCTGGGACCGTGCGATTCAGGCCCATTCTCATGACCAGCCTGGCAACGATCATGGCAGCTGTTCCCGCCGCATTGGCTCTGGGCTCAGGCTCTGAATCGCGCATGCCCATGGCTGTGGCGGTCATTGGCGGCATGGTGCTGTCCACGCCTTTGAGTCTTTACGTGGTGCCTGCTTTTTATGCCGCTGTGACCCGCAAACCCAAGCGGTCGGCGCCGTAGAGAGGCTTTCTTTATGGCGCGGGCGCCGCGGTGGCCACGGCCGCCGCAATTGCCGATCGCAGGTCGGCGGCGCCGCAAGGCTTTTGCAGAAACGAGCACCCTGGTGGAGGCCCGCCGGCCGTGCCCGAGCCGCCGTGTCCGGACATGAAGATGACCTTGGCTTTCGGGTCAAGGGTGATCAAACGGTCGTAGGCTTGGCGCCCCGAGAGCACGGGCATGTCCAAATCCATCAGCACCACATCGGGACGCACCGTGCGATAGGCATCAAGGGCCAACTGGCCGTTGGCGGCCTGCTCAACTTCGTGCCCCTGCATCGCCAACACCCGCGACAAACTTCGGCGCACACCCTCATCGTCGTCGACAAGCAGAACCCGCACCAGCCCTTGCGGTTGTCGCACGTTGCGGATGGGAAGATCAGTCAACGTTTGGGTGCCGATCCTTGACTTATCAACCCGCGGCGCGGCTGGAAAGAACAGCCGCACTGTGGTGCCCTGCCCCAGCTGGCTTTGAAGGTCAACGTAACCACCATGCACCTTCACAGTCTCGAGCACCGTGGCCAAACCCAATCCTGTGCCTCGGCTGCCTTCTTTGGTGGTGAAGAACGATTCAAACGCGCGCCGCCGCGTCTTTTCATCCATGCCAACACCTGTGTCGGAAACGCTCACCAACACCGCCTCGCCCAAAACAGCGGCAGCACCTTGGCTGTTTTCTCTGCGAACCGCCACCTTCAAAATCCCACCGCCAGACATGGCGTCCCGCGCATTAAGGCACAAGTTCATCAACGCTTGATGAATCTGGCCTTGGTCACCGATCACCGGCGTTTCGGCCTGCAGGTCACATTCGATCTGCACATTTTGGGGCGTCACACGGCGTACAAGTTCAGCCACCTCGCGGGCGAGGTTTCCCACATCCAACCGTGCCATCACGTAGCCACCCCGACGCGCCACCCCCAACAGCCGCATGGTCAACTCGGCAGCGCGTTTGAGCGCCGAGCGAATGTCTTCGTGGCATTCACGGATGTCCGCTTCACCCAAGGTACGATCCCCGGGCAATGTGGCGATGTAATCCATGCTGGCCACCGCAACACCCAAAAGGTTGTTGAAGTCGTGCGCGATGCCCGCCCCCACGCGCCCCAACATCTCCATCTTTTGCATCTGGGCGAGTTGCTCGTCCAGCGGGTTGTCATGGGTGAACAGCAGGGTGGAGGCCCCCACTTGAATCTTGTCGCCGTAAGACAGGACGTGCTGCCCGATGCGGTTGCCGTTAACAAACGATCCGTTTAGGCTTTTGAGATCCTCAACCACATACGTGTTCGAGTCGGCCGAAAAGATGCGCGCGTGCAAACGCGACAAGCGCTTGTCGTCCAAGAAAACTGTGGCCTGCGATCCGCGGCCCAGGGTCATCTCGGCGGCCACCGGAAATTTGCGACCGGCTTGTGGACCTGACAGCAAGATCAAACGTGGAACGCCGGAGTTCGTTGGTGAACGAACCGCTTTGCGCGAAACCTCGGTGATTTCTTCGGGAACGCTCACCTCAGGAGGGTGGGCCATTCCTTTATTGTACTGCCGACTGCCCGGGGTCCGCCATCTTCCCCTACGATTTCCCCTTCGATGTTTTTCGTAAGCCTGAGCACGTGTACGCCTGCGCCCGACACAGAACCATGTTCCGGCGCATGGCAACCAACACAGCTGGGTCTGTTCGCCGACCCGTTCTGAGGTTAACCTCAGCGCAATGGCCAGCGACACCGAGCATCCTCGGGCTTTCCCCCGCTTCGAAGTTGAGGCCCGCGTTGACTACACGGGCACCGAAATCCTACTCAACCACCGCATCCAAAATCTATCTTTGGGCGGTTTGTGCATCCAAACCGATGCGTTGGAGGATCTGGGAACGACGGTGGATTTGGTGATCAGCTTTCCTGAGCTTGACGCCAGCATAACCGCGCGGGGCGAAGTGGTTTGGGTGAATCCAGAGTCGCCGCGCGACATGGGCGTGCGGTTTTTGGATTTGGACAACGAACGCAAGGATACCCTGCGCAAATACCTTGGGCTCACAGCGGGGCCGGCCTAAGCGGCGTCGAGCGACAACGCCGATCCCGCAGCCCGCCAATCAGCTTTGACATGTTGCAAACGCGCAAGATAACGGTTGAAATCTTTGCCCCCAGGGCTTCCCTGGCCGCGCCGAAGATACACATCCGTAATCCGCGTGACGGCGAAGCGACACGCCGCAAACCTTAGCTCGGCACCAAACCCCTGCTGCTCTTGCGCCGTGGGCGTACGCTGCTTGCAGTAGGCTTGGAGAAAAGCACGTGTCAACGGGGCTTGAAAGCCGTCGCGACCAAAGCCAAACGCCAACACAGTCACCGCCACGTCGTAAGCCAGCTTTCCCCATGAGGCTTGCTCAAAATCCAGCAGCGCCGTGAGTTGTCCGTTGTCGCCGAACAGCACATTGTCAACGAACAGGTCGCCGTGGATCAACCCCAGTGGCAGCTGATCGCGTTCACTGTGCAAACGCGCCAATTCAGGTCCAAGAATCTCCACGGCGGATTGCAAATGTGGATCGTTGACGGCGCGCACGGTCTCAAGCCGACGCATGATTTCGGGCGTTTCGTACCGCGAAGGTCGATGATCGGTGTAACCCGCCCCCGCGGCATGCAGCTGCGCCAGCGCGTGCCCCACCTGGCGCGCGTGTTCAGGCAGAAGCAGGTCGCGCTGTAGATTTTTCCCCGCCACCCAGGGAAACAGCGACGCCCAGGCATCACCGCAGCGCGCGTACCGGGGGCCGGCGGTTGACCTCAAAGGCAAAGGCGTGGTGACCCCGCGCGCGGCCACGTGTTCCACGATCGCCGCCTCGCGCGCCACATCATCCTCGGCTTTGCCCTCGTTGATCCGCAGAAACCAAACCAAGCCTTCGTGGGTGTCCACACGGATGTTGGTGTTGATGGTGCCGGCGGCGATGGGGCTGTGACGGGCGTAACCGCTCAATCCGAAGCTGGACAGAGCCTCTTTGACATCATGCGGCGTGAGGGTGCGAAAACTTCCCATGGCGTTGCCCGCGTTTATACACCTTGACGGCGCCGCTAGAGGTTGATGTAGTCACAAAACGGACAGCGTGATGGATAAGGTGGCCAGAGACGAGCTGATTGAACAGCACCTCCCTATGGTGCAGGCGCTGGCCGCCCAGCTCCGCAAAGGGGTTGCCAGCGGGGCAGAATTCGAGGATTTGGTGGCCTACGGCACCAAGGGCCTTATCGAAGCGGCAGACAGATTCGATCCGCGCCACGGCGCGGCCTTTTCCACCTTCGCGTACTACCGCGTGCGCGGCGCCATGATGGACGGCGTGCGCACGATGGGCTGGTATTCCCGGTCCGATTACGCCCGCTATCGCGCGGAGGAGAGAGTCAACAGCTACCTGCAGGCTGAGTCGGATCGCCTGCCAGAGGCGGAGCTTTCGGAGCACGATCCTGAGGAAGTGATGGCCGGTTTGGCGCAAGTGCTGGACGCCGTGGCCACGGTTCACATCGTATCTATCGAAGCGGCGGCGAACGTGTCCGACGCATCGGAGCCCGCCGTTGACGAGATCATTGAGCAGCAGCAATCAGACGGGCGCGTGCGTTTGGCCGTGGCCGCGCTGCCTGAAAAAGAGCGCCAGCTTATGGAGATGTATTACTTCCACGACAAAACCCTGGAGGAGGCGGGCAGCAGCTTGGGGTTATCGAAATCGTGGGCCTGCCGTCTGCACGCGCGGGCCGTGCATCAGCTTCGCCGGGCGCTGAAACAAGCCTCCTAAGTTTTCGCAATGAGTGCCCGCTGGTGGTTCAGCGGCGCAATTTCGGATATGAACGCTGCATGAACCGGGTGGTGACTTTGGCTGTGTTTGTATCCGTGGTGGCGTGCACCGTGCCCGTCCAGCACGGCGTTGACGAGGCCGCCGCCAACGACATGCTGACGTTGCTCGACAAAGCCGGCGTGGCGGGCCGCAAAAAACGCACGGAAGGCACCGAACCTCCCCGCTTCACCATAGTTGTGCCGCAAGCCGATGGCCCGCGGGCGCTTGAGCTGCTCAAAGTGCATGGTTTGCCTAGAGCCGCTCAGCACGGATTCGCTGAGGTCTATGGATCAGCCAGCCTTATTCCCACCGCCACCGAAGAGCGCGCCCGCTACCTGCGCGCCGTCACGGGCGAGTTGGAAGCCACCCTCGCCTCCGTCGACGGCGTGGTGTCGGCGCGTGTGCACGTGGTTCCCGAAGAGCGCGACGCGCTAGCCGCCTCACAAGATCCACCCCGGGTGCCTGCCAGGGCGGTGGTGCTGCTCAAACGGCTACCCGCCCAGGGGGCATTGTCGGACGAACAGGTGCGGGCCTTGGTGGCCGGCGCGGTGCCGGGCTTGATCCCTGCGGCCGTCACCGTGGTGCAAACACAAGCGCAAGCCGCAGCACCAGCCACAAGCGGCCTGGCGGCGATAGGGCCCTTGCGGGTGGCTCCCAGCTCACGTGGCCCGCTGGTGGCAGGCCTGATCATCGGCATCGCCTTGCTGGCGCTGATGGCCTTCTTGCTGCTGGTGACAGCGCGAAAGCTGGCCGCCGCGGAAGCCCGAAACCGATAACTATTCCAGCTTCTTTTTGAGCGCCGCCAAAGCGTCGTCCAGTTTTTGATCCGTTGCCATTCCTTCAAGCTTGCGTTCGGCCTCGCGGGAGGCGGCGGTGCGACCTGTCAGCTCGTCGTCAAGGTTGTTCTCGATTTCCATGGCGTCTACCTGGCCCGCCAAACGATTGAATTCAGCGAACGCGCCACCTTCGGACGAGACCTTCCCCTGTCCTTTCACCGCTCGTGCTTGCTCGCGCAGCGTGCCCTGACGCAGCTTCACCTCTTTGACCCGCGTCTCCAAAGCCTTCAAACCGGCCGTGAGCTGATCAACCTGGCTCTTTTGCAGATCCAAAGATTTCTCTAACTCGGCCAACTGGCGCTCTTTGTCGGCCTTTTGGGCCAAGGCCTGGCGGGCCAAATCATCACTGCCTGCCTTCACCGCACGCTCGGCCTTTTCCTCCCAATCTCGTACTTCGGCCGCCACGCTTTCAATCTGTTTGGCCAGCCGCTTTTCTTCTGCCAAACATGCCGCCACCTCTGATCGTGCGCTGCGAGCCGAATCCTCCATGTCGCGCACAAGCTGGTCGAACTCCTTGGCGGGGTCCTGCATCGAATCCACAAGGTCGTTCAAGTTGGATTTCACCAAGGTGGCCAGTCGTTTCAGCACGCTCATTGTGTTGTCTCCCCTCGGGCGGTTTTGAGGAAGCTTAGTGCACGACGGCACAGATTGCAGGGAAGCCACGCGTACCGCTTCGCCTTTGCCGCCCGCATCTGGTAGCGTGCGCAAAGCTCTCATGCTGCTCACCGATGTCACTGGACAAGCCGGCGCCGTCAGCCGCCTGCAACGCGCCCTGGACCAGGGGCGTGTGCCGCATGCCTATCTCTTCGAGGGCCCGGACGGGGTGGGAAAAAAAACCACCGCGTTGGCCTTAGGGCAGGCGCTGCTGTGCCCTGAGCGGCCTGGCCTGGGGTGTGGCCAATGCACCACTTGCAATCGCGCCGAACAAATGCTGCACCCTGACTTGCGTTTGTTTGCCCCCGCCGCACGCGAGATGAAAAAAGAAGAGGCCGACGAAATCGTGGCCTTGGCTTCCGAGCGGCCCCACGAGGCCCCCGCACGGCTGATCGTCATTGAAGATGCGGATCGGCTCAACGCCAGCGCGGCAAACTGTTTGCTGAAAACGCTTGAAGAGCCCGCGGCGGGGAATCATTTGGTGCTGGTGTCGTCGGCGCCCACGCGGCTTTTGAGCACCATTTTGTCACGCACCCAACGCGTGCGGTTTGCGCCGTTGACGGCCCCCACGATCGTGCGCCATTTGACCTCCGCCGGGTTCGCCATGGACCGCGCCGAGGTGGCCGCGGCGATGGCAAATGGTTCGTTGGCAGGTGCCCTGGCGCTGGTGCAGGGGCAGGACGACCAACATCTGTGGGAAGGCGTTGCGCGCATTCGCGAGGCCGCCGCGGGGCGCTTGGTGGGCAGCATCATGGACACCGCCAGTCGCTTTGGCGGCAAAGACAACCGCGACGGGCTGGTGGCCAGTTTGGAGCTACTGGGACGGCTTTACCGTGACGCCATGATGGCCGCCAGCGGCGCCATCGATCTTGTGCTGCTGACGGCCAGGCAAGCCGACATTGCCGACGTGCTCGACCGCGCGGGCCCTGCCCCCTTGCCCAAGCTGCGGCGCGCGCTCGACGCGCTGGCGGAAGCGGATGCTGCACTTCTAGGCAACGTCAACGCCGTAACCGCGGTAGAAGGTCTTATCTTTTCGTTGCGCCCGCTCGAGTTTCGCCGCAACACCTAAGCGTCCTCATGACAACACCCAACGATCCTAGCGAAGACCACAGCCGCCGCCCCCGCAACGCACGCGGCGATGAAGCCCCCGTACGCAATGTGGCGGTGGTGGTGTTTGGCCCCGTGGGAAGGCCGCTTGCGTGTGACGCGGGCGATCTAAGGCTGCGCCCTGGCGACAAAGTGATCGTTGACGATCGACGCGGTGGCGCGCTTGCCCGGGTGACTGTGGAAAGCTTTCGTCGTCAAAGCCCCGGCCCGCTGGCGCGCATCCTGCGCATGGCCAACACCGCCGATCTGCAAGCTCACGAAGAGCGGGTCTCGCAGGCCGCGCAGGCCTTGGCCTACGCCCGCGAACGCGCCCGTTCGCTGAAGCTCGACATCAAGGTGTTTCAGGTGGACCTGTCCCCCCGCCGCGATCGGGCTACGGTGTATTTCGCGTCCGAGCAGCGGATCGACTTTCGCGACCTGCTCAAAGATCTGGGCGCGCATTTGCGAGCGCGCGTGGAACTTCGCCAGGTGGGCGTACGAGACGAGGCCAAATTGGTGGGGGGCATTGGCTCATGCGGCCGCGAACTTTGCTGCTCGACGTTCTTGCCGAAGTTCGAGCCCATCTCGATTCGCATGGCCAAGAACCAAAACTTGGCGCTAACGCCATCGAAGATATCAGGCCAGTGTGGCCGCTTGAAGTGTTGCTTGGTTTATGAGGAAGCCCAGTACATCGAAGCCGCCAAGGGCCTGCCCAAACTTGGCAAATCGGTGCAAACGCCTGAAGGCGTAGGCCGCGTCCAAGATCTCGACATTCTGCGCGGGCGCATTCGGGTGTTCTTTCCCGATCGACCGCCCCAGACCTACACGGCAGATCAAGTCTCACCTGCCGTGGCCCAGGCCCAGGGCGCAAGACCTCTGGATCGCGAAGCGTCGCAAGAAGGGGCCACCCCCGAGGCTTCCGAAATCAAAAACACGCGTGCAGATCGCCCGGCCCGTCCGGCGCGGCAACGAAACCAGCCCCAGGCAGAGCGCCCCGCCGAAACACACGCCGAAACACAGGCCGACGGTCCCTCCGTGGCCGATCACGGCTCAGACGACACGCTTGTGGCGCTTAGCGTGCCAGCTGATGAGCCCGCCAAATAGTTGGCTTCCGATCTGGAAGTTCAATGCCAGCTGGGCGCCATTTTCTGTCGCCGATCGGTTAAACTCGGCCCGATTACCATGGCGAAACACCCCACGATCATTTACACGAAGACCGACGAAGCGCCGGCCTTGGCCACGCACTCCCTGCTTCCCATCGTTCAAGCGTTTACCAAAGCCGCTGGCGTTGATGTACAAACCCGCGACATCTCGCTAGCTGGGCGCATCATCGCCGCTTTTCCTGAACGTTTGACCGAGGCACAAAAAATTGCGGACCACTTGGCGGAACTAGGTGCGCTCACACTGCAGCCCGAAGCCAACATCATCAAGCTCCCCAACATCAGCGCTTCGGTGCCCCAGCTCAAAGGCGCGATCGCCGAGTTGCAAAAGCAAGGTTACGCGCTGCCCGATTATCCCGAAGTGCCCGCAACCGAGGCCGAAAAAGACGCCAAAGCCCGCTACGACAGAATCAAGGGCAGCGCTGTGAATCCCATCTTGCGCGAAGGCAACTCTGACCGCCGCGCACCCAAAGCGGTCAAAGACTACGCGCGCAAAAAGCCACACACGATGGGGGTGTGGTCGGCCAGCTCGAAGACGCGCGTGGCCACCATGGGCAAAAATGACTTCTTCTCGAACGAAAAGTCTATAACGGTTCCGGCCGCCACCACAGTCAAAATTGAGCTAGTCACTGCCTCGGGCGCAACCAAAGTCCTCAAAGAAAAAACCGAGCTCAAAGCGGGCGAGGTGTTCGACGCCACCTTCATGAGCAAACAGGCGTTGGTGGCGTTCTTGGATGCGCAAGTGGCCGAGGCCAAACGTGACGGTGTTTTGTTTTCACTTCACCTCAAGGCCACGATGATGAAGGTCTCCGACCCGATCATATTCGGGTGTGCTGTGCAGGTGTTTTTCAAAGACCTCATCGCCAAACACGCCCAAGTTATCAAAGACCTGGGTGTGGATTTCAACAACGGCTTCGGCGACTTGGTCAGCAAAGTCCAGAAGCTGCCTGCCGACAAGCGCACCGAAATCGAAACCGACATCAAGGCCACGTACGCGCGCGGCCCAGCCTTGGCGCAGGTTAACTCGGACAAGGGCATCACCAATTTGCATGTGCCCAGCGACGTCATCGTTGACGCGTCCATGCCCGCCATGATTCGATCCTCGGGGCAAATGTTCAACGCTGAAGGAAAACAGCAGGACACCTTGGCTGTGATTCCCGACAGCAGCTACGCGGGCGTGTACCAAACCACGATTGATTTTTGCAAACAACATGGCGCTCTCGATCCGAAAACCATGGGCTCGGTGCCCAACGTGGGCCTCATGGCGCAAGCCGCAGAGGAATACGGCTCTCACAACAAAACCTTCCTGATTTCGGAACCCGGAACTGTCCGGGTGGTGGATAGCACGGGCCAGGTTTTGCACGAGCACACAGTGCAAGCGGGCGACATCTGGCGCGCGTGCCAAACCAAAGACGCGGCTGTTCAAGACTGGGTGAAGCTGGCTGTTGGCCGCGCCCGCGCCACCAACTCACCAGCTGTGTTCTGGCTTGACGAACGACGGGCCCACGACAGGCAAATCATCTCCAAGGTCAAAACCTACTTGGCGGATCACGACACCAGTGGACTCGACATCCGCATCATGAACCCCGCGGCCGCCACGCAGTTTAGCCTTGAGCGCATCAAAGACGGCAAGGACACCATTTCGGTAACCGGGAACGTGTTGCGCGATTACCTCACCGACCTGTTTCCCATTTTGGAGCTGGGAACCAGCGCCAAGATGCTGTCCGTTGTACCGCTCATGAAAGGTGGCGGGTTGTTTGAAACAGGCGCGGGCGGCTCCGCGCCAAAACACGTGGAGCAGTTCCTGGAAGAAAATTATCTGCGTTGGGACTCACTAGGTGAGTTCTTGGCGCTTGCGGTTTCGCTTGAGCATCTGAGCGACACGTTTAACAACCCACAGGCCAAGGTGTTGGCCGACACATTGGACGAGGCCACGGGGCTTTTCCTGGAACACGACAAGTCGCCCTCGCGGAAAGTGGGAGGCATCGACAATCGCGGCAGCCACTTTTACCTGGCGCTTTACTGGGCCGAGGCGTTGGCCAATCAAACCAACGACGCAGGGCTCAAGACGCGCTTTGCCGCTATCGCAGAGAAACTCCGCAGCAACGAAAGCACCATCGTCCAGGAGCTATTGGCTGTGCAAGGAAAGCCGGTCGACATTGGTGGCTATTATCAGCCTGATGACCGTAAGGCCGCGGCCGCCATGCGGCCCAGCCCAACCTTCAATCAAATTCTGGCGTCACTCTAACGGCCCGTCGCGTCCACCTACAGTAGATCACAATGCAGGTGGACGCAGCCTGCCGGCCGCTGGATGTTGACAGCCAAGCCTTGCGAACAACGTAAGCGTTGTGCGACAATGAGCGAACGCGGATCTTCCGCAACAGCCGCATGAGCGCTCAAAAACCAGCGCCCACAAACCTTCCAGGTGCAGGGGTGGAGCAGGGGGACGAAACCGAGGGTCGGGACAACGCCACCAAGGTGGCGCAAGTTTTCGCAAGCTCCCAAGCTTCTGCGAGCGACGCCTTCCTGTTATCTGCCCTGATGGACAACATTCCCGACAACATCTACTTCAAGGATCGGGACAGTCGGTTTCTGCGCATCAACAAGGCGATGACCCGCTATCTGGGCCTACAGAGCGCCGAGCAAGCGGTGGGCAAAAGTGACTTTGATTTCTTTGGCAAAGATCACGCCGACGAAGCCCGCCGTGACGAACAAGAGGTCATGAACAGCGGCCGGCCCATGGTGGGCAAAGACGAAAAGGAAAACTTTGCCGGGGGGGGCGCGAAATGGGTGTCCACCACAAAGCTGCCGTTGCGCGACGCTGAGGCCAACATCGTGGGCACGTTCGGCATCTCCCGTGACATCACCGCGCGGAAGTTGGCCGAGAACCAGCTGTTCGAGCAGGCGTTCTTTGATCCGCTGACACACTTGCCCAACCGTGTGTTGTTTCTGGATCGGTTGGGCCAATTGATGAGGCGCGCGCGGCGCAGGCTTGATTCGCCCTACTCGGTTTTGTTTCTCGACATCGACCGATTCAAGGGGATCAACGACAGCTTGGGGCATGCCACGGGCGACGAATTGATTATCGCCTTGGCCCGGCGACTAGAGACGTGTTTGCGCCCGGGCGACACGGTGGGCCGTTTGGGCGGCGATGAATTCGTGATCTTGCTCGAGAGCGTGCGCGACGCCGCGGATGCAGAAAAGGTGGCCGAACGCATCCACAACGCCATGAGCGCGCCGTTTCACATTGCCGGAACCGAGCTTTATTGCACCATGAGCATCGGCATCACCTTGGGCAGCGACGAATACGACCGCCCCGAGGATTTGCTTCGTGATGCCGACATCGCCATGTACCAAGCCAAAGCGCAAGGCCGCGCCCGGCACGTGCGATTCTTAACCGGCATGCATGATCGCGCGCGCTCGCTTCTGCAATTGGAAACGGATCTGCGTCGCGCCATCGAACGCAAAGAGTTTGTGCTGCACTACCAACCCATCGTGGATGTGCAGGGCAAGCGCTTGGTGGGGTTCGAGGCGTTGTTGAGATGGCAACATCCCGAACGCGGCTTGGTGGCTCCCGATGAATTCATTCCCATGGCCGAAGAAACGGGGCTGATTTGCCCGATCGGCATGTGGGGCTTGGAAGAAGCCTGCTTGCAGCTGCGCAAGTGGCAAACGCAGTTTCCTGGTCCGCCCCCCAAATTGAACGTCAACATTTCCCCGCGGCAATTCTCACAGCCGCATCTTCTGGCCGACATTCATCGTGTGCTGAAAGAAACCTCCGTGGCACCTAGTGACCTCACTTTGGAGCTGACCGAAAGCGCTCTGATGGAGGGCACCTCGGCTGCCGCTGAGCTTCTGGACGAACTGCGCAGCATGAAAATCATGGTCTGCATTGATGACTTCGGCATGGGCTATTCGTCTCTTGGCCAGCTTGAACGCTTCACCATTGACGGCTTGAAGATCGACCGCTCGTTCGTGGCGCGCATGGCTGAATCGGGGAAAGCCAGCGAGATTGTGCGAATCATGGTTTCGCTGGCTGACAACTTGGGGCTTTCGGTCACGGCAGAAGGCGTTGAAACCAAAGAGCAGTTGGCGCTGATTCGGGCGCTGGGGTGCCACCGGATACAGGGATTCTTGTTTTCCAAAGCTGTTCCCCCGGAGCAGGCCGATGTGCTGGTGCGGGAGGGTCTGCCGCCAAGTTGGCCGCTGACGTAGCTTTCGGCGCACACAAGGCGTCAAACGCTCAGGTTTGCGTTCTCATCTGTCGAACAAACACCCGAGGTGTCTCATGCGTCGTTCTAAATGCTTTTTGTGCCCCTGGTTAATTGTGCTTTGCGCCGCCAGTGTGGTTGTCGCGTGTGACAGCAGGGGTGAAAAAGACGGTTTCGGCGATGGCGCAGTTAGCGCTGATGGCAATGGCGCCGGTCCGGATGGAAACGCAGCCCAGGACGGCTTTTCCGTTTCTTTCTCCGACGCGCTCTTAGAGCCCCCCAAGCAGGAGGCCGAATGCCACGCAACCAAACCTTGCCCCGGTGAAAAAGTTTGCCTAGCGGGCACCTGCCAAGCCGATCCATGTGCTCAGGCCGAAGTCAAACTGACCTGTGGCAAGGATCAAATCTGTCGCGCGGTTTGTGTGCCTGTGGGCAACAAATGCGCCGGCAAGATGTGCCCCCAAGGGCAAACCTGCGTGGATGGCGACTGCGTGGCGGGATGCTTCAAAGAACTGTGCAACGACGTTGCCTGCAGAGACGGCGAAACCTGCAACCCCAACACGGGCAAGTGCGTGGCCCTGAACCCATGTGACGCGCAATGCCCCAACGGCCAAGCGTGCAGCCTAACCTGCGTGGCCGAGGCCAACCCCTGCGCCAATGTAAAATGCGAGGCCAACGAATTTTGTATCAATGGCACCTGCGTCAACAACCCATGCCACGATGTGAAATGCCCCTTGGGGTCTATCTGTTCCAATGGCGAATGCATCGACACTTGCGAATGCAAGATGACCTGCAACGAGAATTCAAGTTGTGTTCAGGGCGTCTGCGAATGCACGCCTAAGTGTGAAGCGGGAAAATGTGGCAGCAACGGGTGCGGTGGCAAATGCCCTTGTGCCCAGGGTGAAAAGTGCAACAACGAGATTTGTTGCAAGCCCACCTGTACGGCCAACACCGCCTGCAAGAGCGACGGTTGCGGGGGGACGTGCCCCTGTCCCGGTGGCAAATGCGTCAGCAACATGTGCTGCAAACCCAACTGCCCTGCAAACGGCGACAACAAGTGCATGAGTGATGGTTGCGGCGGTACCTGTGGCTGCCCCAGTGGGGAAGGCAGCTGTTACCAAGGCAAATGCTGCAAAGCCGATTGCTCCGCTACCGACAGTGCCTGCAAGAGCAACGGCTGTGGCAGTAAGTGCCCATGCCCCTCTGGCACAGGCTCTTGCTACATGGAGATGTGCTGCAAACCCGAGTGTCCAGCCGGCACATGCGGCAGCAACGGCTGCGGCGGCACCTGCAAGTGCCCGAATGGCTCTACATGCACCGACGGCAAATGCAGCGTGAAACAATGCTCACCCGCTTGTGGGTGCGGGCAGGTTTGTTATGACGGCCAATGCGTTTCGGTTACCTGTGACGCCGACCAATTCAAATGTGGCTGTGGATGCTGCCCGCTTGGCAATCGTTGCGTGGGTGGACAGTGCTTGCCGCCAAGCTCCACCGGTTAGGGCGGCGACGGGGCATACCCAATTTCTAACTGCCCTGAAGATACGGCTTCAAGCGAGAAGTCGGCGTACACGCTTTGTTCTACCGTGACCACACGGTGGCGTAGCTTCTTGCCATCCAAGGTGACCTCGCGCGGTTTAGCGCCCAGCGGCATCAACACATGGAAATCAAACCGCTTGCCACTGCCCGTGAAGGTCATGGCCATGCTGCGGTCGCCGGGGCGATGTTCCCAGCGATACGCCACGTAGCCCCTGGAGCTGGGGTAGCGAACGCTGACGGAGGCCCGGGTCTCATTGGCCGCAACCCATCGAGGCGACAAAGCCACGTGCTCGAACACGCGGCCGCGGTCCACAACGCCCGCCAAACCTTCAACGCCAGCTGCATAAACCACACCTGCGGCCCACGGATCAAAGGCGTGTCCTTCGACCTCATCGCGGTCGTATTGCACTGGCGCCGAGGATAAGCTGATGCCCAGCAATTGAACCCGGCCTTGTCCCGAAGCGCGGATCGTGATGCTGTCGATGAGCTTGTCGGCTTGCTTGTTGTCCCATCCCCACACGCCCATACCAACCACCGACACATGCGGGTTGCGGCCCCGCCAAGCCAAGCGCCACTCGCCGGCATCGCCTTCTGACCACCAACTTGAAATGTTGCGACCAACCACCAACGGAATTCTAACTTTGGTGCCGTCGGCGTAGTTGATGATGTATTCGCCCACACGCGCTTGCCGGCCAATGTTTCCAGCCGAATGGAGGAAATAAATGCTTTGGGCTTTTTTGCCAATGCCCGCCACCGTGGTTTCACGTGGGCCAGGACTACCTGCCCCCCACAGCACCAAGGCCGCGCGGCCACCGTTGTCTTTGGGATCGATGACGTCAAAGGGCTTGCCCAAGAACGTCTGCGACCCCACCGGAAACGTGCGCAAATCGTTCTCTGGATGGTCAACGAAGCCTGCGGGCTTGTCGCCCCGCAAGTGCCGGTTGGCCACCGTGCGCAGGTCCACATGCGAGAATGTTTCAGGCTGCCAATTGCCCGGTCGGGGGGTGGGTGCGTAAAAGCCATACAGCCTGCCGTGCTTGCGCTGTAGCTGCAGAACCCGGCGAAGCACATCAACGCCGTAGGCCTCGAAACCATGCATAAAGGCCGCGTGCGCCAGCGGCCCCCCCACCACGGGACTTACGGCGCCATTGCCATTGCTTCCGGCCTCCACCCCACCGAAGTCACCACGAAATGGAGGATCCATCGTTGTCCACTCGGCCAAAACCCCCGGGCCCAACTTCTGTTTACGTCGTTGGTACTCGGAAATGATCGAAACCGCTTGCGCATGCGTTGCGGCCCCGCGGGTGATGGCCAAAGGGTTTGACATCGACAGTTGCCGGGATTCATTGGTTTGGAGATCTTTCCAAAGATCATGCTGAGCGAGCCGCACGTGATGACGATAGAAACTCCCGTTCCAAGAAACCTTATTTAGGTTTTCACGCACGCGCTCGGCCACGGCCGTCCATTGCGCCGCCTCCGCGTCGTGACCCTGATGCGCATACATGCGGGCCAGCAGCGTGGCGGCTTCGTAAAAAGCCGTGTTGTCGCCGTGGGTGATGCCCATCGGGGAGTCCTTATCCACCCACCGGCCATCGAACCAGCCCGCACGATTCACAGCGCCCCGCGGATGGATCCGCATTGCCAAGTGATTCTGGTGATTCATCACATCGAGGGTGAAGGCGCGCTTGATCAATCCCAGATCAGATGACCAGCGCAACGGATCTTGCCGCAGGTAATCCAAGGCTTTCGCAAGGCTTGGCAATGCCTGAGCCATCCATGCATCGTCGCCCGACGCTTGCCACACGTCGTGAACCCAAGCCACCAAGAGAGATTCAACATCGGCCTGCGTCGGCGCGCGTTCGAACACCCAGCGGCCATCTGACGACCTACCGGTGTAGCCCTCACCAAAAGTGTCACGCGCGAGATGGGCCCCCGGATAAGTTCCCGCGTAAGGGTCGAACATGGTGTCGGCATGCATTGATGAGAACACCAGGCCGCTTTCCTTCTGATACTGAAGAAAAATATCTGGCAGCGCCTGCAACGTGGCCTCGAAATAGCGGCCCGCCAATGAAGCGTACCGACTTTGTCGCAAATCTGTTGAGAAGTGACGAACGCTGCGACCATCCACAAACGCAACGCCGCCCAGGCCTGCCACCTGCGCACCTAAGCGCCGAAGCTCTGTTTGAAACAAACTGTCACTGCAATCGATCTGGGTGTCGGCGCGGACCTCGAACGTTTCGCTCGCCAGCAGCTGGCTACCTCTGAACAATTCGGCCCGATGAGGTCCTAACGCCCCTTGCACGCGAAAGGTGAAGCCTGCAGCGACTTGAGCCGCGTCAACGTAGCTGGTGTGCATGGCGTCGCGAACCACCAAGCGAAGCCCAGATGGCGATTTCGGTAGCGCTTCGATTGTCACGCGTTCAAGCGGGAAAAAGGCGGAGTGATGCGCGTCTTCTTTCTTCAACTGTAGGCGCCCAGCGGGAGCACCGCGTGGGGCTGAAGAAGCGAGCTTGGGCCCCACCATCGCCAGCACCAGACCGGCGGCCACCAAGAGCGGCAGGCGGGATCGAGCGTAAGCAGCAAACCGAATCACGAACATGTTCATGCCCGACACGGCGCACCCCGTCAATGCGAAACGCCACCGGGCATTGCGTTCGGGCTTTGTACCTACCCTAAGGGCGCGATCCTACGCACACGCTGCGGCGCGCTTCAGCCGGCAGCGCGCAACGGCTTCTTCTCGGACGCCGGCACGGCCACCACATCTCCATGACACACGGTGCGGTTGCGGCCCCCATGCTTGGCGGCATAGAGGCACTGATCGGCGCGTGCGATCATGTCTTGTTTGGCGCGCGCATCATCAGGAAACACCGTTACGCCCAGGGACAAAGTGGCATGGAATTTTCCCTTGGGTGAATCGAAGTTTTGGCGACCCACTTCCAACCGAATGCGATCGGCCAGCTGCCGGGCCCCCTCTTTGTCGGTTGATTCAAGCACAATGGCAAACTCTTCACCGCCATAGCGAGCCGAGATGTCGATCTTACGCGCGCTGTGTTTAAGGATCTTTGCCACCTGGCGCAAAACTTCGTCGCCCGTGGGGTGTCCGTACGTGTCGTTGACCTTCTTGAAGTGATCGATGTCGGTGAGAATCAAAGCCACGGGGAAGCCAAGGCGTTCGGCCCTTGTAAGCATGGCTGAGAAGCGTTCTTGGAAGGTGCGGTGGTTTACAAGCCCCGTCAAACCGTCGGTGGTGGCCTGCTCTTCAAGCGCTTGATACATGCGACCGTTCTGCATGCTGATCGCCACCTGGTTCGCGATCACACCCAACATCTCGCGCCGATCGTTGGGAAAAGCACCGGCTCTGCGTGAGGCCACTGTGAAGGTGCCGGTCACCTCGTCCTTTACCAACAGCGGCAACACCAACAGGCTTTCGAACTCGCGCATCCGCAAGCTGGGATCAAACACGTATCCATCTTCACGCTCACGCCACTGGCCCCCGGCCGGCAGAGCAATCTTGTTTTTCACCACCATGGAAAGCAACGAGGTGGGATCGCGGTATTGTTTGCCATTGAGCGTTTCGGCCAACTCGCCTTCCACGCGGCAAATGCTGTGCCCCGTGGGCGCATCAAAAGTTGCAATCACAGCCAAATCAAAATCACAAACGCTGCGGGCCCCCGCAATCGCGGCTTGATACACCTCATCCAGCGTGAGCGCACGATTCAATTCGGCCGACGCACGATAGAAGCTTTCATGCTCGTTCTTGGCCCGCTCCACCGCCTGAAACACGCGCTCAGATTGCACCACGCGCACGATTTGGGCCGCCGCAGATTCCACCAAATCGACCTCACCTTGGGCAAACGGCCCCCCAGCGCCGCGATCGGCCACCAGCACCCCTCGCACCGTGCGCCCCTCAAACACGGGCACGCCCACAAAGGCTGCCACATCGGCAGGCCCTTGGTAATAGGGCAGCATCGACAGCCGCGGCGACTCCAAGCTCAACCGTTTGCCGTCTTTGAGAATGGCGCCCAAAACGCCGTGCCCCGCGGGTACGGCCACTTCGGCAATGTGGGGCGAATCGCTCGACAGTTCCTTCAGTTTCAGCTTTTCACCCCGGCTGTCTAGCCACAGCAACGCGCAGGTTTGCAGGCCTAACGCCTTTCGCAGCAGGTCCAGCGTGTAAAACAGTTGTTGATGAATGGTTTCGATCGATCCCTGCGAAAGCTTTTCCACCTCTTCGGCGCGCGTACGCACACGGCTTTCACTGCCCAGCGCCGTGGAGATCAAGCGAAAGTCGCGGGCTTCTTCCCGCATGGAGGTGACTTCTTCTTCAAGACGCTTGCGGTGTTCGCGCCGTTGGCGCGCCACTTCGGCATGCAAGAACGCAACATTTAACCCCGCAAAGATTACGATAAAGCCGGTGTGCCCCAAGAACACGCGTGGCCCGTCGCTGGGCGCGTGAGGCGAGAACGCGCCAATGGCCTCGAATCCTATGGCCGCCGCCGCGAGCGGCACGCCCACCTCCAGCCGGTGAAACGTCACCAGGAAGCTCACAAGCGCATAAATCAGCGGATGCACGGTGGCTTTGGGACCGCCGACTATGGAAAGAAACACGTAGGTGGCGGTGAGCAGCAACAACCCCAGTTCAATGTCCGACGTGGCCTCGCGCCAAGGGCTGCGGCGGCGTTCGCTGGTTCGCAATCGCCCGGCCAGCTTGGCGGCCAACACACCAGCCAAGACCGCCGCCGCCACGCCTGGCCCCAAGCTGGTCTCGCCCTCAGTCCAAAGGTCAGGAAAAAAACCGTGCCAAAGCAGCGCCGTGAAGCCTGCCACAACCACAAAGCCCCATACGGCGCGTAGCGCGCGCGACACCGCAAAGCCGATTCGATCTTTGATTCGCCCCAGCCTCACCGCGGCACCTCACGAAGATCCACCACCAGATCTCCAGGCTGCACCCACCCAAGTTCGCGCCTGGCCACCTGTTCCACCGCCCGAGGATCGTCGCGCAGCGCCGCCGCTTCGCGGGCCAACCTTTGAATTTCAGCTGTCAGAGCGGCGTTTTGCTTTTCCATAACGCCCAATTCCGCCTTCAAATGCAGATATCGGGCGAAGCCCGAGCGCGCGTAGATGTGGTAGGGCATGTAGCCAAACGTCACGGCCAGCGCCACGGCGGCTGCCGTTCGGATGATCCACTGGGTCTTTTGACCGCGGCGCACTGGCCCCATTGCACGCCAAGTATCGGGGTCGCTCGCCTAGACCCCAAATTTTTCACCGTGCGCGCGGTGCCCAGCGGGGTTTCCCCACACCGTGGCCATGCCGACAAATGAAGTTTTTGAGGCAGGTTTTTTTCGCCACAAGCGCTTGTGAGGGTAAATAAAACCATCACATGGCGAAGTTTGTTCGGGTTCAAGGGCCGCGGGGTCCCCAATATGGACGCATCACGACGTTGGGCGGCCCCATTGAAGCGCTCACGCACGCGGCCTGGCTGGGAGGCCAACCCACGGGTGAGGTTTATGAGGTGGGGCAGGTGCGCTTGCTGGCGCCCTGTGAGCCCACCAAGATCATTTGTATCGCGCACAACTTTCCCGACCATGCCCGCGAACGCAAAAAACCGCTGCCCAAAACGCCGCTGCTGTTTTTGAAGCCACCGTCCTCCGTTATCGGCCCTGCAGAAGCCATCGTGCGTCCGCGGGCGTCAAAACACGTGCAGCACGAGTCCGAGTTGGCGATTGTGATTGGCCGTCGCTGTCACCGTGTCACCGCGCCCTACGCCCGGGCTTTCGGGGCCGGCGTTACCTGTTTCAATGACGTCACGGCGCGCGACATTCAGGACGAAGAAGGGTATTTCTCACGCTGCAAAGGCTTTGACACCTTCAGCCCCGTGGGGCCCTGGATCGAAGAAGGCCCGGTTGACATCGCGGCTTTGTCCATCCGCTGCCGCGTCAATGGCCAGGTTCGTCAAAGCGGTGTGGGCAAAGACATGATTTTCGACCCCTGGGAGTTGGTGGCGTACGTGTCCAGCTTCATGACGCTGAATCCCGGCGATCTCGTGACCTTGGGAACCTCAGCGGGCTCAGCGGATCTTGACGACGGTGACGTCTGCGAAATTGAGATCGACGGGGTGGGCAGCCTAAAAAACCCCGTGGTGGACGAAGCTTGAAACGTTTCGGGAGTAAGGACCTGTTGTAGGATGCCGACCACTTCGGTGTCTTCAGGCTCAACCTCATCTTCGGGTCGCCGTCCGGTGGCCATCCCCGGCGACGCGTACCCGCGTCCCTTCGGTGAACGCTACACTTTGCTCAAAGAGCTGGGGCAAGGGGGCATGGGCCAGATCTTCATGGCCATGACCGGGCAAGAGGGCGCCGAGCGGGTGTGCGCGCTGAAGGTGATCCGACAATTGGAAACCGCCGGGCGGCAGCCGCATGAACTGGGCAAGCGCTTCTTGGACGAAGCGAAGGTGGTCACCAAGCTTTCGCACGAGAACCTGGTTTATGTTTTCGATTTCGGGGTGGTGGGCGAACAGGGCTACCTGGCCATGGAGTACCTGCGGGGCAAAACGCTTGCCGAACTGTGGAACCGTTGCGCAATCCGCAAGGTGGGGTTTCCACTGGGCGTCACGCTGCATATGGTGACTGAAATCGCCGCGGGACTGGCGTACGCCCACGGCCTTGGACGTTTTGATCTGGTTCACCGCGACATCTCTCCGTCGAATGTGATGCTGTCTTATACGGGGGGTGTGAAGCTCATCGACTTTGGTTTGGCCAAGTGGCGAAGCAAGTTGGCGCAAACGATGAGCGGCATCAATTGGGGCAAGGTTAGTTACATGTCGCCCGAACAACACACGGGCCGCCCCATTGATCATCGCAGCGACATTTTCTCTTTGGGCCTGATCTTGTGGGAGCTTTTGACAGGCCGGCAGCTTTATCCCAACGAGCAGGCACGGGCCAGCGCTGGGGCCATCCCTCCCCCGTCGCAATTCAATGGCGTTGTTGAAGAAGGGCTTGACCGCATCGTGATGAAAGCGTTGGCCACCGATCCCGACGATCGCTTTCAAAGCGCTGCGGGGTTGGGCCAATCGCTCAATCGCTACGTTCCCAAAGATTCGGGAAAACTGGGTTTGTCACATTTTCTTACCCAGCTCTTTGACGCTGACGCAAAAGCGGAAACCGAAGAAGAAGAGGATTTGGTGACCCGCGCGGTGGCGGTGATCAAAGCCCGGCCCTCAGGCACGTATCTGTCGGCGCTTCCGGAAAATGCTGGTCCCTCCGACCCCATGATCGGGATGGTGCTGGCTGATAGATACTTCGTACGCAAGCTCATTGGCGAAGGGGCCATGGGCCGCGTGTACGAAGGCCATCACACAGGCATTGGCAAACGCGTGGCAATCAAAGTGCCGCGCAACGGGGAACGTCGCAAAGCGGAGATGCTTGAGCGGTTTAAGCTAGAGGCCAACGCCGCCTCGCAGATTGGCCACGCAAACATCGCTGACGTCACAGACTGTGGCACCACGCCCAGCGGCGACTTCTTCTTCGTCATGGAATTTGTCGATGGCGTGGACCTTGGAAAGCTCATTCGTCGCGATGGCGAAGTGCCGCTTGAACGTACCATCCTCATCGGCATTCAGATTTGTCGGGCCCTAGAAGCGGCTCACAGGGCCGGGATCATTCATCGCGATTTAAAGCCTGGCAATGTGATGCTGGTGCGCGAGCGCGAAGGCACAGATCTTGTCAAAGTGTTGGACTTTGGTGTGGCCAAGTTTTTGCGCGCCACCGGCTCAAACAGCGCCGAGCTGACAATGACCGACGCCGCGGTGGGAACGCCCCGGTACATGGCACCCGAGCAGGTGGACGCAGGAAAGTCGGTGGATTTTCGCGTGGACATCTACGCCCTGGGTGGTTTGCTTTACAGCATGCTCACGGGCGGGCAATCACCCATCGGTGGCGATTCCGTGCAAGAGGTGTGGCACAAGAAGGTCAGCAGCGCCGCCACGCCGATTTCCCAGTGGCGTTCGGATCTTCCGCTCGAACTTGAAAAGTTGATCATGCGCACTTTGGAGCGCCGCCCTGAGCAGCGGCCGCAATCGATGAGCGAGCTAAAGCAAGAGCTTGTGCGCGTGCTTGAAAACGTGCGCAGCAACGGCTCCAGCGTGATGGCGTTGCGGGTTCCCAGTGAAACCTCTGTGGTGGCGCCATCGGCCACCGAAAAACTGCAGCGTCGAGCGCGGAACGGTCG
The DNA here is from genome assembly GCA_038257535.1 of Polyangia bacterium. Lineage (GTDB taxonomy): Bacteria > Myxococcota_A > Polyangia > Fen-1088 > Fen-1088 > JAGTJU01. Next base: position 9,451 of record JBBSJE010000013.1, on the reverse strand, counting down.
CTTGGCGCTGTGGGCCGCGGTGGGCTTGGCGTTGGCGGTTTTTGTGTTGGTATGGGCCGAACGCGGGTCCCGAGAGGTTCGCGGCCCCTCATCGCCAGTCGGCAAGATTGAGTCTACGGCCGTGGCAACCGCGCCGCCGCCTAACACAATCGCACCGCCACCAGAGAAGCCCACACCATCGAACGTTGAAACGTCACCAGCTGCATCCGTGGCTGTCATTGCGCCCGAGATCTCGAACCCCGTCTTGCCACCTAAGCAGGCAGCTTCTGCTCCCGATCGCTCTCCCGCGCCCCAAGCCACGGCCCCACCAGCAACGCCCCCAGCGGCCAAAACTCCACCGGCATTTGAGACCACCTTGGCCGCGGCGGAACATGCGTTTCGCAAAGGCGACTTGTTTCAAGCCTCGCTGTTCGCGGAAAAGGCCGTGCAACAAGGCGCGGGCTTGCGTGGTTTGCTGATGCTGGGCAAATGCCACCTATTCTCCGAAGAATACAAGGACGCAGCCAACGTGTACCGGCAGGCCTTGCAGCTTGATCCCAACAATGCTTCTGCCCGCGCCGGCTTGGCGCGCAGTGAAGAATCATCGAAGCCCTAGTAGCTGAACACCACCCGGTGAGCCTTTTTGCCCGCGACCACTTCGCGCTCGAAGCTCCAGATTTTGTTGTCGGGAATCACGTAGAGGCCAATTAGGCGATTGCCGCCCGGAATCTTCAAAGTTTCGATGGGGCACAAAAGCCCGGTGTCTTTGCCATCAACGAACACAGGGTATTTCCCGGAGGTTTTGCATTCCACTTTCAGCACCACGTTGCCGCCGAAGTTGATGTTCGCTGGCGGCAGCGTGCGCTTGATGGTCAAACCCTCCGACGTGTCGGTGACCTCGCGCAACATCTTGAAGCCAGGTTTCACGATCACGATCCGATGTGCACCTGGCGTGGTTTGAATGGTCAGGGGTGTGCGTCCGCGCTCTTTGCCATCAACCCAAATGGTGGCGCCTTGGGGCGTGGTGACAATTGACAGCTCGCCGCGCGAGGGCGGAGCCACTTCGTCAATGTTCCCGGCTTTCGGTTTTTCTTGCGCGGGGTCGGGAGTGCCGTTTTTCTTGGCAAGCTCTTGAGGACTGGGCAAAACGCGTTCGGGACGGGTCAGCGCCTTGATCGCCAGCGCCGCGCCGCCCGCCAATACAATCGCCGCCACCAAAGCCACTTTAGCGTTAGACCCCTTCTTCGCAGCTTCACCCCTGCGCGCTGAACCGGCGCGGCGAGGCACCTGCGGAATCACAAAGCCGGCGCTGCTGCCTCTGTTGTCGGACGCGGGGGCTCCGTCTTCATCTTCGTCTGAAAACCCTATCGCGCCCAGTTCAACACTGGAAGCCGCCGCGCGGGACGCAGGGCTGTTGCCAAAGCTCACCAGGCCTTGAGGAGCGCCTAGACCAGTGTCAGCGTCAAACGACGCAGCCACCACTGAGGGCATGGCGCCGTCATCGACGTCAACGAGATCAGGCAACTCCACCTTCCCAATTTGCTGTTCGGGTGCACCGAGGCCGGCCACCAGAACGCCACTGCCCCCTGGCGGGCCGATGTCCAAAAAGTCGTCCACGGGCATGGAAATCGCAGCCGCCGGCAAAACCGTGGACGCGCCGGCATCCGCCCATTTGGGTTCGTTGTTCAAGGCCTCGGGCCCAGCCGCCCACTTCGGTTCATGGCTGCTTCCCAGGGCGATCCCCGAAGGCGCACCTGGATCGTCAACCCATTGCGGTTCGGTGGACAAAATGCCTACGTTGCCGTCTGCCGCCCATTGCGGCTCGTTCACCAATCCTAAGGCCGGTGGGCCTGGCGCATCTTCAGAGTCGGGCGCCGTCAACGCCACGGGACGTAGCGGGGTCAACGTTAAAGGCCCTGCAGGCTGGACGTTTTGTTCCCTTGAAGGGGGCTTCATCGCGGCCGCTCTGCCAGCCTTAGACGCATCTTGGTCCGCTAACGGAGAGGGCCTGCTTTCAGAATCAGGAGCGTCAAACGGATTGAGCTCATCATCAGCCAACCCAGGCGACAAGCCCAAGCTTGTCCCGCTGGGAGCCAAGGCCAAAGGGCCTTGGCCGGTGCCGCTCATCACCATGGTGCCGTGGGCCGCCATGGGATCCTGAATCGACGCCGGCGGCAGCGCGATGGGGCCCGAAGCGTTGCCGTTTACGATGGCGCCCAAGCGGGTGGCGCCGTCAGGGAAGGCACTTAGGCACAAAGCGGCCGCGGCCGCCGAGCGCGGACGGTCTTCAGGATCGGGCGCCAGCAAGCTGAACACCGCTTCGTGAAGCCAATCGGGCAATCCTGGCACATCGGGCGGGCCGTCTTCAAAAACTTCGGCCAGCTCTTCAAGATCTTCCCCCATCACGGGCGGCTCGCCCGTCAGCAGGTAGTACAGGACAGCACCCAATCCGTACAAATCCGAAGCTACGGTGGGAGCTGCCTTGTCTAAAGCGATCTCAGGCGCTGCGAACCACGAGCGTTCAAGCGGCATTTCCGTCAGCGGCCGCAAGCTGGCGGTAAAGCCCAGGTCCAGCAGCGTGACCCGACCGCCTGAGGTCACCACAACGTTCCCGGGGCACAAACCACCGTGCAAGATGGGCTCGCGCCGTTCGTGCAGGCGGGTAAGAATACGGGCGATTTGAATGCCGATTTGCCCGACCAACGCAGGATCCAAACTGCCCGTAGCGGTGGCCGACTCGAACAACCCTTCAAGATTGACCCCGTCGCACAGCTCGGACACAACGAACACGTCGTCGGGGCCGTCGTGAATTTCTTTGATCTTGGCTACGCCCGACAAACGCAGGCTTTTGTTGCGCTTGGCCACGGCCAGAAACGCCGCGCGCACCTTGGGATTCGCACCGCCGCGGTCCGCGCGCAAAAGCTTCAAGGCCACAGGCTCGCCGCCGGCACGCGCGGCGCGATACGTTTCGGTCACACTGCCGGGGCCCAGCAACGCGTCCACGTCGAATTCCCCGAACTTCAGGGTTAAGTTTGTTGCGGGCAGCGCCAATTCCTCTCCAAGGGTCCACGACAGGGACCTAATATCTCTTGGATTTTTCGGGGGAACGGCGTGTCAGCTTGAGGCAAAGCGCCAAGTCTTTGGCGGCAATCCGCGCACCTTATCCGGCCCACCCCCACTGTCGGCGAACCTCGTACATCGCCAAGGCCGCCGACGTGGACAAATTCAGTGAACGGATGGCTCCGGCGTGCATGGGGATTTGCAAGCGTTGCCGGGCGGGATGCCCATCCAGGATTTCGGGCGGCAAGCCCACACTCTCGCGCCCAAATACCAACACGCTGGGGTTGGGAAATTGCACCTGCCAGAAGCTGTGGCTAGCCCCAGTGGCAAACAAAAACGGCGTGCCCAGCGCGGGCAGTTGCCCCTCCAGAGCCTGCCACGATGGCCACACCACAGGCGCCACCCGCGGCCAATAATCGAGCCCGGCCCGGCGAACTTGCTTCTCGTCCAAAGAAAACCCCAGCGGCTCAACCAGATGCAGCTGTGCGCCCACGGCCAAACAGGTTCGGCCTACGTTTCCCGTATTCCAGTGAATTTCTGGGTGAACCAGCACCACATGCAAGGCGGCAGAATTCATGGCGTCTTAGCTTTGTACCTTGCAAGCGCGCCCAGATCACGCAATGAAAGCAGGCTATGCCTCGTCTTGATCGCCTTATCGCCCGCAATTTGGGCGCGTCTCGCAAACATGTGACCGCGCTTGTAAAAGCAGGACGAGTTGTCCTGCCTGATGGACAAATCGCTTGCGACCCTGGCGTGTCGGTTGCTGATGCGGATCTGCCGTTAACCATCACCGTCAACGACGAAGACTTGGTGCTCAGGGATAGATTCACGCTCTTGTTGAACAAGCCCGCAGGTTATGTGACGGCGCTGCGGGACAAAGAACACCCTATCAGCGCCCAACTGGTGGAAGACGCCCCATTGTTCGAGGATCTACGCGCGGTAGGACGGCTCGACAAAGACACCACCGGGTTGCTGATTTGGACGACCGATGGTCAGCTGGTGCATCGCCTCACACATCCACGTTCACAAGTGCCACGCACCTACCATGCCGCCTTGGCACGCCCGCATCATCCGCTGCCGTCACCGCTGATCTTGGAGGACGGACACGAGCCGCAAATCCTCGCATTGGCGCCACTTGAAAGCAGTGACCGACATCCCGCGCTGGATGTTCCCCACGAAACAAAAGCGCTGGCCACCATCACGATTGTGGGCGGGGCCTACCACGAGGTGCGCCGAATATTCGCCGCCTTGGGCAGCCATGTCTTAGGACTTTGCCGTGTGGGGTTTGGCACCGCGCATTTGCCCCACGATTTGCCTTTGGGTGCGTGGATTGAAATCGCTGATCCCGAAGCGCTGCTGCCAACGTGATGATTTAACGTTCCCGAAACATCTTGCTGCGCCCGACAGGCTCACCATCTACCCCCAAGACTTTCGCGGCGTTTTTCGCTACATCTAGATGAATGTCTCCCCACGCTTTGGGGCCAAACGATTTGGCCGTGACACAACTTGGCCCTTGCCAAGTGCCCTCCCCCCTCAAGTCAACGTCATACGGCGAAACCGGTCGATTTGTCACAGATGGCGCCGGTGTGCCAACTTTGGTTGAGGTGTTTTCCGGTCAACCCCAGCCCTCAAGCGAAGTGATTTTTGAAAAGGCTGGTCCACGCGAAGACATCTTCTTTGATCCCATGTTGGTGCGCGCCGCTGTCGTAACTTGTGGTGGTTTATGTCCCGGCCTTAACAACGTGATCCGCTCGCTCACGTTGCAGCTGCACTATGGCTACGGGGTGAAGAACATATTGGGCATTCGCTATGGCTACCGCGGATTGGATCCCGGTCGGGCCGAAGCGCCCTTGCCGCTCAACCGGGATGTTGTTGCGCAGATCCATCGCCACGGCGGCAGCTTGTTGGGCACCTCCCGGGGGCCTGTGCCGCCTGAGGTGGCGGTCAATCACTTGCGCAAGCTGGGTGTGAACATGCTGTTCACGATCGGCGGCGATGGCACCCAGCGCGGCGCACACGCCATCGCCCAAGAGGCGCTGAAGCAAGGCTATGCGTTGGCGGTTGTGGGCATACCGAAAACCATCGACAACGACATTCCCTACGTGTGGCGATCGTTTGGCTACTTCACCGCCATTGAACGCGCGCGCGAAATCATTGATTGCGCCCACAACGAAGCGTTGGGGCACGAGTATGGCGTGGGCCTGGTGCGGCTTATGGGACGCGAGGCAGGCTTTGTGGCGGCGGGCGCCACCCTGGCCAGCCAAGAAGTGAACTTCACGCTGATCCCCGAAGTGCCTTTCGATCTTGAAGGCGAAACGGGTTTTTTGGCAGCGCTACGCAAGCGGCTTGCCGAGCGCAAGCACGCGGTGGTGGTTGTGGCTGAAGGCGCGGGGCAAGAACATCTGCCTCCAGAAACCAGTCTGGACGCTTCAGGCAACCGAAAGTTGGGAGACATTGGCATCTTTCTGCGCGACAGGATCAAGGCCAACGCGCGCGCCCACGGAAGCTTCGCCGACGTAAAATATTTCGACCCCGCGTATTACATTCGCAGCGTGCCCGCAAATTCGGAGGACGCGCTTTATTGCGATCAACTGGCCCGCTGCGCCGTCCACGCCGCGATGGCAGGCAAAACCGATATGCTGGTGGGGCTTTGGTACAATGTGCTTACCCACGTGCCCATCGAATTGGCCATGCGCTCTAGCAAACGCATCACGCTGAAGAACGACATCTGGCACTCCGTGATGCAAACCACCGGTCAATCGAGCAGCTTCTTGCGCGTGCCGAAGGCCGACGATTAGCGGAAGCGCGCTTTAGCGCAGCTCGGGATGCTCGTCCAGGAACGCCTTGCGGCTTTCGGCTGAAACTTCTACGACGTACGTTTGGTCTTCCTGTAGGTGCGCCTGGCAACCTAGGCGCGAGGTTGACTTCACATCGAAGGCCTTTTCGATGATGTCTTCTTCTTTTTCTTCCACTTCGGAAAGCTCATCAAAGCCTTGCTTTACGTAAACGTGGCAGGTGGAACAAGCGCACACGCCCCCGCAAGCTGAGCCCACCTGCGCGCCACAGAGCCGCGCCGCCTCCAGCACACTGGTGCCGGCGGGCACCTCAGCTTCTATTCCTTCGGGCAAAAAACGAATCGTCGGCATGGCTTGTCCCTCAGTGCCCAGCGCCGCTGGCGCCGTGACCCTTGTGCTTGTGTTCATCGATCTTTGATTCCACCGCGCCCACGTCCCGCCCGCGCAACCCCTCATCGAGGGCCCGGTTCATGCGCCTGGCGGCAAACGACTTTGAGGCTGCATCCAATGCTTCAACGTGTTGGCGAATGGCCGTGTGATCATCGCCGGCTTTGATGGCTTCCAGCTTCGCCAAGGCCAGGTCGATGCGCTGCAGGTCGTCGTCCTGAAGCAGTTCGGGCGTGGACGCCAATGCAGCGCGCGTGGCTGACAAGATGCGTTCGGCTTCCACGCGCTGCTCGGCCAACAAACGAATGCGCACATCCTCATCGGCGTGGGCATATGAATCGAGAAGCATGCGCTCCACCTCTTCGTCCGTCAGCCCATAGCTGGGCATAACCCGCACCTGCGCTTGTTGACCTGTCATCTCTTCTTGCGCCGCCACACTCAAAATGCCGTCGGCGTCGACGGTGAAGGTAACCTCCAGCCGCGCCATGCCAGCGGGCATCGGTGGCACGCCGGTGAGCTTGAAACGCGCCAGCGATCGGCCTTCGTGCGCCATCTCGCGTTCACCTTGCACCACGTGCAGATCAAAGCCGGTTTGGTTGTCGGCATACGTTGTGAACGTTTGCGTGGCCCCGCAAGGCACGGTGCTGTTGCGATGAATCAGCTTTTCCACCACGCCGCCCATCATTTCCAAACCCAACGACAGCGGCACCACATCCAAAAGCACCACGTCGTCAGGGTTGTCGCCGCCCACAAGCAGATCGGCCTGCACCGCTGCGCCCAGCGCCACCACCTGATCGGGATCGATGTCGCCCAAAGGCTCTTGGCCAAACGTAGCTTTCACAAAATCACGCACAAGCGGCATGCGGGTGGCGCCCCCCACCAAGATCACGCCATCAAGTTTGATGGCTTCGATGCTGGCGTCCTTAAGCGCACGCACACACGGAGCCGCGCAACGCTGCAACACAGGCATCACGGCCTTCTGCAGATCGTCCTGCGTCAAGACGCCTTCCCAGCGCGAACCATCAGGTCGCTGCACCCAAACCGGCGTTTGCGCCTGCGTGGTGAGCTGCTCTTTGGCATGTTTTGCAGTGTCCAGCACACGCCGCGCGCCGGCCTTTTGACCTTCGGCATCCGCGGACACGCCCGCGCGTTCAAGCAACACCGCGGCGATGGCGCGGTCGAAGTCATCGCCCCCCAGCGCTGAGTCACCGCCCGTGGCTTTCACCTCGAACATGCCTCCATCCAAAACCAAAATGGAAATGTCGAAGGTGCCGCCCCCTAGATCAAAAACCGCAAACGTGCCGTTGACCTTCTTGTCCAGCCCATAGGCCAAGGCCGCTGCCGTGGGTTCATTGAGCAGCCGCAGCACTTCGAGACCTGCGAGGCGACCTGCGTCGCGTGTGGCTTGGCGCTGGCCGTCGTCGAAATACGCAGGCACTGTGATCACCACGCCGTCAAGCGGCCCGTCGACCGCCGCTTCTGCGCGCAGCTTGAGCGTTCGCAAGATCTCCGCCGACACTTCGATGGGCGTAACGCTGCGGCTGCCACCCGCCACGGAAAATCGAACCACCGCGTCCTTGTCAGAATCTGGGGCAAATTCGTAGGGCGTAAGCTCGCGCGTGGCTTCGGTGTCTTTGGGGCCGCGGCCCATGAATCGTTTGGCGGAAATGATGGTGTCTTTGGCGAACTGAGCGGCCAACTCGTGGCGTGCCCGGGCACCCACGACAACTTCGCCCTGTGGGCCGTAGTACACCGCCGAAGGCACGATGGCTTCACCACTGTCGTCAATTAAACAGATGGGCTGGCCCGCTTTGACAACGGCCACCAGCGAGTTGGTGGTTCCCAGATCAATGCCCGCGCCACGGCCACGGCAAGCGGCTTTGTTGGCAGCCTCACCGGGCTCTGAAATTTGAAAAAGGGCCTCAGCCATGGTGCGCTCCTGGCGCCTCGGCGCCGTGTTCGTGAACCGAATGCAAAAACCGTTTGCGATAGCGAATCGCCACCAGCGCCCGCGCCGCAGCGTCGAGCTGTGGAGGCACGACATCAAGCGCCTCAGCAACCTGTGCCATATCTGTTGCTAGCTGGGCCTGCATGTCCTGCTCAAGCCTCGCAACCGTCGCGGCATCGCCATCCAGCTGCGCTTCCATCAAGGCCTCGCGTTTACCCAGCATCTCGGTCAGCAGCTCTGCGGGCACGGGAAGCTTCTCTTGGCCCGCGGCTGTTGTGCGTAGCGTGCCCGATTCCGCGCCCACCTCAATGCCATTTTGCCGTAACAGATATTCGGCCCGCGCCACTGGATCGCGTAGCGTGCGCCAAGCTTCATTTAAGGCCACCGTGCGTTGCATGGCGGCGCGGCGGGCTCGGGCGTCGGCGCGGGCAAATTTATCTGGATGCACAGCCCGCGCGGCGTCTTTGTATGCGCGCTGCAGCGCAGGCATATCTTGGGAGAACTGCTGCGGCGCCCCCAAAAGCTCGAAGTGATTGGCCCGGCCCGCAAGGGGCAAGATTGCGTTGCACGCCGAACAAAATGGCGCGTCGGACACACTCTTTTCACACGACCAACAAATCATTGCAGTTCCTCAGTCGTCAGCACATAGCAGACCCCAGACCTAGCTGGGCGCCGCCGAGACGCGCTTTTAGAACTGCACGCTTTCTCCGCAGCCGCAGCTTCCTTTCGAATTGGGGTTGATCCACTTGAACCCCCGCTGCATGAGTGTAGTGGCGAAATCCAAAGTCGAGCCTTCAAGAAACACGCGGCTCTTGGGATCAATAAACACCTGCACCTGCCCATCCTCGTAGGACAGCACCTGATCTTCAGGTCGAGGATCAACATCCGCCCACTCAAACAAGTAAGTGAAGCCTGTGCAGCCGCCTCCGCGAATGCCCACGCGCAAACCCTTGGGAAGGCTTGGCCGCTTGGCCGCAGCTTTTTTGATTTCTTCTACCGCGCGGGGGCTTACGGAAATGGACACAACGCTCTCCTTACAATCAGACCGCAGTTATTCCGCCGCGGCCGTCGCTTCAGCCGCAGCCGACTTGCCAGTACGACCACTTTGTTTGGCTTTGTAATCGGCGATGGCGCTCTTGATCGCGTCTTCAGCCAACACCGAGCAGTGAATCTTCACCGGCGGCAAATTCAGCTCTTCCACGATCTGCGTGTTTTTGAGCGCCATCGCCTCATCAACACTCATGCCCTTGATCCACTCGGTGGCCAAAGACGAAGAGGCAAT
>JBBSJE010000012.1:0-54152 GCA_038257535.1 Polyangia bacterium | reverse complement strand
ATGGCAGAGCCGCAGCCAAAGGTCTTAAACTTGGCGTCTTCAATGAAGCCGGCGTCGTTGACGCGGATCTGCAGTTTCATAACGTCGCCACAAGCAGGCGCACCCACCAAACCTGTACCCACATGCGGGTCGTGTTTGTCGAGGCTACCAACGTTGCGCGGGTTTTCGTAGTGATCCAGAACTTTTTCGCTGTATGCCATAACGCTACCCTCGAATTTCTAGTGAGCGGTCCACTGGATCGACTTGATGTCGATGCCTTCTTGGACCATTTCGTAAAGCGGGGAAAGCTCCCGCAACTTTGCAACTTTGCGAGAAACCAGGTCGATAACGTAATCAACCTCTTCCTCTGTGTTAAAGCGACCAATGCCAAAACGAATGGACGTGTGCGCCAACTCTTCTGCCACACCCAAAGCGCGCAACACATAGGATGGTTCAAGCGACGCTGAGGTGCACGCCGATCCCGACGACACGGCCACGTCTTTGAGACCCATCAAAAGCGACTCACCTTCGATGTAAGCGAAGCTTATATTCAAATTGCCCGGAAGCCTGTGCTCCATGGAGCCGTTGATAAAGGTGTCGCTCACGCGGGCCTCAATGCCTTTGCGCAACCGCTCGCGCAGCCCAAACGCACGTTGCGCCTCCAACTCCATCGAATCCATGCACAAAGCAGCGGCTTTGCCGAATCCCACAATGCCCGGCACGTTCAGCGTGCCCGAGCGCATGCCGCGTTCGTGGCCGCCACCATCGATCATGGCCTCAAGCCGAATTCGGGGCTTGCGGCGCACATACAAAGCGCCTACCCCCTTGGGGCCGTACATTTTGTGCGCCGACAGCGACACCAAATCGGCTTTGGCCTTTTCCACGTCGAAGGGAATGCGGCCATGTCCTTGCACCGCATCGATGTGAAACAAAGCTTTGCGGGCTTTGACCCGTTCGCCGATCTCGTTGACAGGGTTTACAGAGCCCACTTCGTTGTTGGCCAGCATGATTGACACCAAAATGGTTTTGTCAGTCATGGCCGCTTCCACAGCGTTGGCGCTGATGCGGCCCTCGGCGTCGGTGGCCAGATATGTCACCTCGAAGCCTTCTTTTTCCAGCCGCTTGCAGGTGTCCAACACCGCTTTGTGCTCAGTTTGCGAGGTAATGATGTGGTTGCCGCGATCCTTATAGAAGTGCGCCGCACCTTTAAGCGCCAGGTTGTCAGATTCGGTGGCACCTGATGTCCAAACGATCTCTTTGCCTGAGCCGCCGATGCTCTGCCCCACCTGCTCACGCGCGGTTTCAACGCCCTTTTCAGCTTCCCAGCCAAACGCGTGCGAGCGGCTGGCGGCGTTGCCGAAATGATCCGTGAAGAACGGCAACATGGTCTCCAACACCCTCGGATCCAGCTGGGTGGTGGCGTTGTTGTCCATGTAGATAGGCAGCTTTAAAGCCATGATGTCTCCTAGTGCCGGGTGATGCCATCAACCAACAAGGGCGCATTCCCTTGATGACCATGGATGTCGCAGCAGCCGCACTGTTGTTGGGTATGAACGGGCTCACACGATTTGCAGCTATCGAGGTAAGCCAAACTCTCTTCAAGCTCGCGCGACAGCTTGCTCAAGCGCACCAAGGTTTCGTTGGTTTCGCGCAGCTTGTCGGCAAAAATGTCGCGCACCGTTTGCATCGCGCTGGGCGCGGTGGAGCTGTTTTCCCACACCTGCAAAAACGCTTTGATTTCGGTGAGGGAAAAGCCCATATCCTGAAGCTTTTGAATCCACTCCACCCGGTCAACCGCGCGTGACGGGTAAAGCCGGTAGCCCCCCTTGGAGCGAATCGGGGTCAGCAGCCCCAGCTCTTCATAAAGATGGATGGCACGCACGGTTTTCCCCACGCGGCGCGCCAAGTCGCCGACTTTCAGATAGGAGAGATTGTGTGCAGGTACGTCCATTTCAAACCCTTACGTGTACGTAAGGGTTTACGTCGGGGGGGTGCCACTGTCAACGCCCAAGCAGTCTTTTTGGACCGTGGGCGCTAAACCGACTTCAAATGCGCGCGTCGCGGCATGGTTTGCGGTGATTTCGGACGACGGGCTTCCACCACCTCGGTCACGGCGGCCAGGAAGCCGTCGAGGTCGGCATCCGAAAGTTCACCCATATTGGCAACCTGCATATGGTCTGCGGCCAGCGGGCCTTTGCACTTGTAGGCGATGTAGCCCTTCTCCTTGAGGCTGTTATAGAGCTCAACCACAGGCAGGAATTCGGGCAGCCGCATGGTGCAGATGGTGGCTGATTCCCGGCCCGTGTTGGTGAAGGAATGAAACCCCAACTGGGTGAGCACTTGCCGAACACGCAAGTTGCGCAGCCGGTACACATTGCGTCGCACCTCAACTCCACCGCGCTCGGACAGTTCATCCACCGCCGCCTCCAGCGCCAAAAACGCAGACACCGCAGGCGTAAACGGCGTTTGATTCAACTCCTGAAGGTAGTGCTCGTAGCGCGAAAGGCTTAAATAAAGCGAGCGTGGCGCCACGTGTTCGATGCGAGGCCACACCCGCGGTGAAATGCACGCAAACGCAACGCCTGCGACCGAGTGCAAGCATTTGTTCGCTGAGGCGTACGCGATGTCGATGTGATCGCGCTGCACATCCAGATCTTCAGCGCCCAGCGACGACACGGTGTCTACAATGAACAAACGATCATGGCGCGCGCACGCAGCGCCCACTTCCGTAACGGGGTTGAGCACGCCCACCGAGGTTTCATGATGAACCATGGCCACCACGGCAAGCTCGGGATCAGCGGCAAGCCGCGCTTCGACCTGATCGGCGGTTGGGATCTCCCCCCACGGGCAGCGCAGGATTTCCACTTGCAGCCCATGCACCTGCCCCACCTCCGCCATGCGATCACCAAAGGCTCCGTTGACCACCACCAAAAGCTTTTGGTCCGCAGGCACGGTGGATGAAATCGCCAGTTCCATCGCGGCGGTGCCCGACCCGGTTAGCAAGATCACTTCATGGTCGGCGCTTGCGCGAAAAACCGGCCTAAGCTTCTCGCGCAACCGCTTCACCACCGAGGAATAATCGCCATCGCGGTGGCAAAGATCGGGATGCACAAGCGCGGCCTTCACACGCGCCGACGTCATCACAGGCCCAGGGTTGAGCAGCGTGTAGCGGGGCGTGTCTTTCTCGGCCATCAATTGCGCGATCAACGCCAACGTGTCCGAAGCCGCGGTTCGCCCGGTGGCTTTCATGGCCGGATGCGACAGTTCGCTGCCGTAAACGCGCAGCAACCATTCGGCGTGCCGGCGCATGTCTTCTGAATCAACGTCTTGCCACAGGGCCCCACACACATCAAACGCGGTGACCAGGCCGCGAGCCGCCGCCAACGCCACGCCTTCGGTTAACGATGGCTCAGGAAGTTCGTCCAAACACCGCATAAGCGCGGGCGTAACTACAAACATGCCGGCGCTGGCCGCATCGTGGACCAGCAAGCTTTTGCTGATGCTCGTTACCAAAATACGCGCGCCCGAGTCCTCAAGCTTCACCTTGGTGGCGTCTTCCAGATCGAACACGCGCGACATCTCACGATCAACCGCCAGCACGATCTCACCTAGGGTGGCCGGCAGCTGCACCAACTGTTCGATCAGGTGAGGGGCGGCGATTTGATCGGACATCAGCAGCAGCGTTCTCTCGCTCACAAACGCCCGCGCAGCCTTCACCGACAGACCGTTGGGTTTTTCCCAATCAGGGTTGTGATAGAACGAAACGTCTAAGCCCAACTCGGGGGCGCTTTGCACAAAAGCACGCACGCGCGCCATAACGACTTCGCTGTGCCAGCCGGTGGCGATGCCCACCTTCGCGATGCCCACGCGCGCCAGCGCCCGCAAACTGCGTTCGATAAGCGGCATCCCTCCCACGGGGCACAAGCAATTGGGCTGGTCGGGATCAGCAATAGGACAGCCCTTGCCAGCGGCAAGAACCAGGGCACGGCGCAAAGCGGGGGCGGGAGGGACAGAGCGGTTCATTCGGAACGCATCCAGGCGCGGGGTTATACCTCACACGCCCCGTACGCAAACCCGTGGCAACGGTTTCGCTTCACTTTGGTGCGTGTTTAGCCGCTTTTGGCCGCGGACGCTTCGTCGCTCATGGCCACGGCCGCTTTGCTATCGGCATCGGCCTTGAAAGTCAGACGGTAAACCGAATTCTCGGTTTCCACATACAGGGTGTCGCACCCTAGCTCGCCCAAAACCCGTCGCACCGGGGTGGTGACCATACGATGGCCCTTGGGGTCGCGGAAGATCACCATGCCCCGCCCAATTGAGGGATAGCTCACAAGGTATCCGGTGTAGGCACGGCCGATTCCCGCTGGGGAATGGGCTTCTCCCACCATGTCCCGAATCTTTCGTGCCGTGACGCTAACCAACTGGGGACGCTCCTGCTTTCAAGTCTACCACGAAGCAAATTGGTCTTTGCCAATAACCGAAATCCTAGTCTTAATTTTTTTGAACCCGGCTTGGCGATCATGAGCGACACCCGCGTCATGAGCGCCCAAGTGGGCGGAAATCATAAACGTTGCTGTATACTCGGCGCAATGGCCAAGGCCACCCGCAGTCCCGTTCTAGGCTACAACCACAACGTTCGATACCACGGCCGCATATACCACGTGCAAACCGAGGATTCGGGCCTGGGACACACCCGCGTCTTTACGCATTTGTTCTTCGAAGGCACTATCATTGCCTCAAAGCGTCATGATTACGCCGAGGACTGCAACGACGACGCGGTCAAAGCGATCATGCAGGCCCAACACAAGGCCATTCTCAAAGAGCTGAAACAAGGCCTGTTTGACTCTAAGATTCTTGCGTTTTTTGCCACACGTGGCCAGGACGGCTTCCTTGACGTGGCCGGCCCGGCCGCCGTCGATGTGGGCGACCAAACCCTTGAAGCGCCCGGGCCTCCCACCTGGGGAAGCACGGATGTGCATCCTGCGACAGGCGGCGTGGCGGTTATAGCGCCGCCATCGCCTCCCGTCGTGCCGGTGGCCGAGGGCACCATACTGGTACAGGCGCTAGACCTTGATGCGCTTCCGCCCATTGAACCCGACGAGCCACCGTTGCCACCTGTGATTGTGGACGCGCCTTCGCCTGGCACCCATCACGGGCTGGGGGTTTATTCGATGCGCGGCCGCTCTGAGCGTCCCTTCGAGACCCCGCCAGAAGGTGTGCAACCGCACCCTGCCCCACCTCCAGCGGGTCGCGCCCCGGTTGTGGTGATTCGCCCACCTATTCGTCGACCTTTGCCTCGGCCGCCCAGCGGGTCGCCTCCGCCTGGCGGCGTGGTGGTGCAACGAACCGTGGTGGTGGGCGTGGGCGGAAATGGACCGGGAGGGCAAAGGCCCCGGAGGCCACGCCCCGCCGTGCCCTATGTAGTGAAAGAAGGCAGCCACCCCATCGTGCAAAACCCCCGCGCGGCCCAGGTGGCGCCCCCGATCCCCGGAGGCACGCCGCAGCCACCCGCCACCATCAGCGACAAGAGCCTAGACGAAGTGATCTTGGCGTATCTGTCGCAAGACAACGATCCGAAACGCTAAGCCTTTGCGTGTGCCCAGCCCTGAGACTAAACCTTGCGGCGAAACGCCAGCAGGTTGATCAGAGCAAACGCTAGCAAAAACGCCGTGGCCACGACGGCGCGGTAGTGAGAGCTGGGGCGCTCACCCTCCAGCAATAAATACGCGTCTGCAGGAATTTCCAAATGCGCCGTGGTGCGCACGCCGGTCACATCGGCCCATGGCCGGGTTTCGGGCTGGGCGGCAACGGCCTTGGCGGGATTCGACGGCAAGGGTGTCAGAGAGAGCGTTTCGCCGTCGGAAGCCACATCGGACAGCCGCGCGTTCAAGGTTTGCACCACCGGCTCAATGCGCACGCGCCCTGCCAAATCGGCAGCGGCGCTTAATGTTTGGCGCTGATTTTCTGGGCTCACGTCCACCTCGAAGACGTAGCCGCTGCCGCCGCCATCACGAGGGACGGAGCGGCCCGCATCCAGGACGTTTGCGCCCGTGGCTTTTAGCGCGCGCAAGGCGCCGGCCAGTTCCGGAAAATGGGTTTGAGGAATTTCGATCGTGAATCGGTTCGGGGTTTTGAGATCAAAGGCCAGCACCTCGTTGCCTGCCAACGCCACTTTTGAACCCAATCGATCCGGAAGCGAGCCGGGCACTATGCGGGCCTCGACGGCTTGGCGAAAAGCTTCAGGATCGAAGACATGCGTAGCCGTGACGTGCTGGGCGTAGTACGCGCGGATGGCGGAGCTGAAACTAATTTTGTCGAGCGGCAACAGACGCCCGGAAAAACCATTGCGCTCGGCCAGCGATGACGGCAAAGGTCCAGGCACGCGTTGAACGAAAAGCTTTCCATCGGTGTTCAAGACGCGGAAAAACGAGCGAAACTTCCACTCGCCTTGCGTATCGAGCACGACGGCGCTCTCAAAATCGGGCGTTCCCTCGATGCGAACGTATCGATTTTGCGGCAAGGCCGGCGCGCCGGGGCCAAACAAAGCCGGCGCAGGCCCCAAAGCTTGCGGCTGCCCGCTCGAAAGTGCGTAAAGCACGTCAGGTCCCTGGTGGTAAATGAGGTAGGCCGATAGCACCATAACAACCAGGGCTGGCCACGAGGGACGGCGGCGCGGGCTGGGAACGGCCGCGAATTCGTCTTCTGGGGGCAAATCCGCCGACACGGGGGTTTCGTTTGAGCCTGGCACCTGAGATCTGAAGACTGTATCAGCCTCCAGCGCCGCGCACCACGCCGGTGCGCTTCGGCAACGAAGCTTGCTCCAAGCTGCGACTTCCGGTATGCCCCTTGAGGTGTCTCGCGGAATCACCTGGGCAAACACCTCCTTTGGCGGATTGCTCTTCGGATTGGTTTTGGGATTGGTTTTGGCCGCCTGCTCAGCCAGAGCGCCCAAGACGCCTGGGGCCGCTTACGAAAAATTGGCAGCGGCCGTGGACAATGCCGATGCCGAAGCGCTGTTCGAGGCGCTTGACCAGGAGACGCGCTGGTCTTGGATGACGGTGCAGCGTTGCCATCGTGAGGCCTTTGACGTTGTGCTCAGCAATTTTCCCGAGGGCGAGGATCGGGAAAAAAAATTGCGCCGCCTCGAAGCGGGTGCCTCGGCAGAAACGGCGGCGGATCTTTTTGCCGCGAAGAGCGGCGCCGCAGCGCTGGCGGCGCTCAAAGGGCGCTTGCCGGACAAGCCCGATTTGAAAGTTCATAACAACGAAGCTCTGGCCACCGCGAAGGCGGGCAGCGCTTTGAGGTTTCTGCAAATCGAAGGCCGCTGGGGCTATGCGGGTTTTGCGGCTGAGGCCGAAGAGGTGAAGCGACGGGCGGTGGCTGACCTTGAACTCATCAAGATCAGCGCCACAGACTACGAGCGCGCGCGGGCCCGGAGCGCGCCTTGAGCGACGGAAAACCGGACAGCGCCTCGGAGGAGAGCCGCGTTCCCGCAGCGCCTCGGCAGGCGCAACTCTCGTTCGGGAGCCATTTCACGCCGCCCCCAGCCGCTGCTCCCTTGGCGCCTCGTCGACGGACGACAAACGCCGCGAAAGCCCACGAAGAGAGCGAGCAGAGCGTCCAAGGCCCAGAGATTTCGCCTCCCGCGAGCTTGCCAACAGAACCTCCCGCACCGCCACCCATACCGGACGAGCCCAAGGTCTATTCTGTGGGTGAATTGGTACGAAGCGCACGCGTCACATTGGAATCGCGGTTCACAGACGTTCGCGTGGAAGGTGAGATTTCGGGCCTAAAACCCTCTGGGCCGGGGCACATCTATTTCACGCTGAAAGAAGCGCAGGCCCAGGTTGATTGCGTGATGTTTTCGCGCGAGGCCGTGAGGCTCAAGTTTCGGCCCCGCGATGGCATGCAGGTGCGGTGTCGGGGGCGGCTCACCATCTACGAAGGCCGCGGCAAATTTCAGATGTCGATCGTTGACATCGAGCCGACCGGCGCGGGCGCTTTGGCTCTGGCCTTCGAGCAGCTCAAACAGAAGCTGGCTGGCGAAGGCCTTTTCGCGCAGGAACGCAAACGACCGCTGCCGTTTTTGCCTCGCCGGGTGGGGGTGGTCACCTCCCCCACCGGAGCCGTAATTCGTGACATTGTTCATGTGGCGCAGCGCCGGTTTCCAGCGTCAATTTTGCTGTCACCCACCCCTGTACAGGGGGAAGGGGCAGCGGGGCAAATCGTTGCCGCGCTGGAGCGCTTGTGGGCGGTGCCCGACGTTGACGTCATCATTGTGGCCCGCGGCGGTGGATCGCTTGAAGATCTGTGGTGTTTCAATGAAGAAGTGGTGGCGCGTGCCATCGCGCGCAGCCCTGTGCCGGTGGTGTCGGCGGTGGGCCACGAAACCGACTTCACCATCGCTGACTTTGTGGCGGATCGCCGCGCCCCTACCCCTTCGGCCGCAGCCGAGATCGTGTTTCCCGAGATGCGGGCGCTCAAAGATGAATTGGGGAATTTACACCGCCGCCTTCATCGCGGCGCGGATCGCGAGCTTCACCGCGCACGCCTGTTGCTGGAACGCCTGCAAGCACGCTTTGCCGATCCTCGCCGGCTTCTGGATCGGCAAAGGCAAGCGGTTGATGATCAGGAAATGCGCCTGGGCGACGCCATTCGCAGCGCGATGCTGCGCCGGCGACGGGCTGTGCAAGAGTTGGAAGCCCGACTATTGCGCACGCATCCACAAAAGCGCATCGCCCAACAGCGCGCGGGGCTGGTGGCGCTTGAGCGAAAACTGGCCACCACTGCGCACAGCCTGTTGATGCGTCGGCAAAACACGCTGCATGGTTTGCACAACAAACTTGAAGCGCTTTCCCCCTTGAAGGTCCTGGACCGCGGCTACAGTTTGGTACGCACCCCGGATGGACAGCTTGTGACGAAACACAGCGATGTGCACGTGAATCAAGCTGTGGAAGTGATGTTGTGCGCGGGTGCATTTTCAGCGCAAGTGCTCAACGTCACGCCGCCTCCTGGTGTGGACGAAGCAAACCCTGAAGGAGAGCAAAAATGATTCGCGCCGCCGTATTGGGCGAAGATGTCAGCCGCAGCCGATCGCCGCAAATTCATCAAGCGGCCTACGCAAACCTCAAGATCGACGGCAGCTACACCGCCATTAGCGTGCCGGCTGCGAAATTCCGCTCCCAAATTCGCGCGTTGATCGAACAAGACTATCGCTACGTCAACGTAACGATTCCGCACAAGCGCTTGGCCGCCAAGCTTGCGCACGCGAAATCACCCGCTGTGCAAATGACCGGAGCGGCCAACACATTGGTGTTTCGAAAGCGTCGGGGCGGCGGTGTGGAGATCTTCGCAGACAACACCGACGGTGATGGTCTGCTAGCGGCCATGGACGACCTGGGCCTAAAGTTGGGGCGCAAGAGCCACGTGGTGATGGTGGGCGCCGGAGGAGCGGCCGCCGGTGCCTTGCTTGCGCTCGTAAAAAAGGGTGCGCACGTAACGCTGCTATCACGAAGGCGGGCGCCTGCGACAACCTTGCGACGCAAATTGCCGGAAAAGTTGAGAGCCCGGGTCACGGTGGCCGCCCTAGATGCCGGCACTTTGACCGCAAAACTTCCCGACGCCGATGTCTTGATTTCGGCCGTTCCGGCCGTGGCGTGGCAGGACGAATCGCTTGCGCGGGCGGTGCGGACGTTGCCGAAAAACGCCGCCGTCATAGAAATGGCGTACGGTTCCCTAAGCCCCCTGGCGCGTGCGGTTCGCCAGCGCACGCCCCGTTACCAGGATGGGTTGCCGATGTTGGTGCATCAAGCGGCGCGGGCGGTGCGGGTGGCTCTGCGGCGACAACCCGAAGCGGCACCGCTGTTTCGAGCGGTCAAACGAGCGCCCTAGCGCTGTTTTCAAACTTGTAAAGTGTATTCGAAAGCACAGCTTGCTCTGGCCGCGGTGCCGGCCATGGCTTACAGTACCAGCTTAGCTTCGACGGGTGTCGCAGCGTTGGTTTCAAGCGCGTTGCGCAACGAGTCCTTATCATGACGAACATCGCTTTGGTCCGTGCTGTTCCGCCCTCGTGTTTCTCGTGCCGCGCTTTTGCAGGCATGGTTGTGCTGGCGGGCTTGCTGGCTGGCTGCACCGTGAAGAACAGCCCGAAGGTTGATAGCGGTGAGGATGGGACCATGTCCATGCCTGACGCCCCGGTGGTGCAGGCTTGTGAACCCGGCACCCCCAGCGAAAATCGGGACACAGGCCAAAGCTGCGCATGTGATCAACAGTGCGGCTCGGGCGCCTGTATCGCGGGCGTGTGCTGTACCAGCCGATGCGAGGGATCATGCCAGGCCTGCGACTTGCCCGGCAAGGTGGGCACCTGCTCGCCCATTCCCGAAGGCCAAGCTCCAAGTAACCCTGAAGCGTGTCCAAAAGATCCCGTCGCGTCCTGCGGCCTGGAAGGCACGTGCGATGGCAAGGGCGAATGTCGCAAGTACCCGGACAACACCGTTTGTGAAGCTGGCTCCTGCAAAGGCAGCTCGGTTGCGGGCACCAAGACGTGCAGAAATGGAGAATGCACGGCGGGAATCAATCAAATTTGCGCGCCGTTTTCCTGCAACGCCGCGACGTCGACATGTTTTGCAGAATGCACCAAAGACCAAGACTGCGCCGAGGGGCGCACCTGTAAAGATGGCTCGTGTGGCGAAGGACCGGCAGGAAGCGCCTGCAAGTCCCCAAGCCAATGTGAGTCCGGCCATTGTGTCGACGGTGTGTGTTGCAACACCGCATGCAAAGGGGCCTGCCTCACGTGCAACGATCCTTCGAGCCTCGGGGCGTGCGCGCCGGTCAAAAGCGGCGTGAAGGATCCCCGTTTGCTGTGTGTCACAGACAACGCTTCCACCTGTGGCTTCTCAGGGTTGTGCAACGGACAAGGCGGCTGTTCTCGCTACGATGCCAGCACAGTGTGCCAGGTGGCTTCCTGCGCGGGTGCCAGCGTGATGCCTGAAGCCAAATGCAACGGGCTAGGCAACTGTGTGTTGAGTTCTGCATTCACCTGCGCGCCTTCGATATGTTCGGGCGGGGCGTGCAAAACCGAGTGTGCGTCGAACGCTGACTGCATCGCGCCAGCCACCTGCAACGACAAAAGCTGTGGCAAGCGCGGGCCTGGGCAGGCCTGTGCCTCGGCCGACCAGTGTGGGTCGGGCTTCTGCGCTGACGGCGTTTGCTGCAATCAGGCCTGCAGCGGCCAGTGTCGCAACTGCGCGTTGGCCAACTCGCGCGGCCAATGCGTGAACGTGCCTGCAGACACCATGGACCCGCGCATCGCCGCCGGGGTCACCAATTCCAGCCTCGTGTGCAAAGACGAAGGCATGGCCTCGTGTGGCACAAGCGGTATGTGCAACGGCGCGGGTGCGTGCTCACGCTACCCTAGCGGCACCCTGTGCAAAGCGGGAAGCTGCGATCCTGTTGGCAATTCATCCGTTGCGCCCAGCACCTGTAATGGCAATGGCGCGTGCCTCAGCCCGCCGCCGCTCACGTGTGCCCCTTTCCGATGCAGCGGAAGCCGTTGCGCCGATGTTTGCGGAGGCAATACCGATTGCGTCTCGCCCAATGTCTGCAGCGGCGGGTCGTGTGGGAAAAAGGGCAACGGCCAAGGCTGCGGCGCCAGCGCCGAGTGCAATAGCGGCCATTGCGAGCAAGGCATCTGCTGCGGCACACCTTGCGACAAGAGTTGCTTTTCCTGCGCGTTGCCTGGCAAGGAGGGTTCGTGTTCAGCGATGGTGGCCGGAGGGCTGGATCCCAAAGGCGTTTGCAAGGACAACGGCGCCGCATCGTGCGGAACGGATGGCACTTGCAACGGCTCGGGCAGTTGCCGGTTGTACAACGCAAGCACCATGTGTAAGGGACAAAGCTGCGCCAGTGGTGTCACCACCGCAGCGGCGTTTTGCTCCGGAACGGGCATTTGCATCGCGGGGGCCACGCGCGACTGTGATCCTTACGAGTGCAACACGGCGGGCACAGCTTGCTTCGAATCATGCATCACCGCTACCGAATGCAAAGCACCCAATAGCTGCGCCCTAGGCAACTGCGGCGCTAAGGGCATCGGTGCCCCCTGCACCTTAAACTCTGATTGCGGCAGCAACTTTTGCGCTGACCGCGTGTGCTGCGACGAAGCGTGCACGGGCCTCTGTCGCGCCTGCAATGTTTCTGGCAGCGTGGGCGCTTGCACAAATGTGCCTCAAGGCGTGGCAGATTCCGAGGAGAACACCTGCCGCCCAACCAGGCCCGAAGATTGCGGCAACGACGGAACCTGCGACGGTAGGGGCGGTTGTAACGTGTGGGGGGCCGACACCAGATGCAGCATGATGTCTTGCCCCGAGGGCGCCTCCGCCATCACCAACTCGAGCAATTGCAACGGCATGGGTAGCTGCATGCCCCAAACCGAGCAGCTTTGCGGGAATTCCCTTTGCAACTCTGCCTCGAACACCTGCAAAACGAGCTGCACCCCCGAAACCCAAACGCTTGACTGCAAAGCCGGTTTTGAGTGCGTGAACATCGGGGGCAAGAACATCTGCGGGCTTAAACCTCAAGGCGCCTCGTGCCGCGAATCTACGGAATGCAGCGCGGGTCTGTTCTGTATAGATGAAACCTGCTGCAACAAGGACAAATGCGGCACCTGCCAAAGCTGTAAAAACGCGCAAGGCGTTTGCGCCAATGTGGTGGCGGGCGAAAAAGACCTGGATTCTTGCGTGAGCGACAACAACAACGTCTGCGGCACCATCGGCATTTGCGACGGTGCAGGAAGTTGCCGAACGGCTCCGGAGACAACGATTTGCGGGGAGTCCAATTGCACCGCCGATGGCCGAGAAGAGCGAAAGCAGTGCAATGGCAGTGGGACGTGTACAACGACAACGATTACATGCTCCAACAACTTTCGGTGTGAGGGGCAGGCGTGCAGGACCTCTTGTCGAAGTGATGCCGATTGCTTGGGAGGCCTCAAGTGCCCAGGGAACTCAAAAAAGTGCCAGTGATCGGGCCGATCGTGTAAGTGATGGTTTGCCCATCGCATGACGGAGACTTTGTGACCTGTGCGACAATGACTGTTAGGTGTCCTAACAACCTTTGGTGCGTGGGCAAGGCATGCAAGACGTTTTGTGAAAGTCCTGCCAAGATAACGCCAAGTGCTCCGGGCGAAGGGGCGAGTGCAGGTAGGGTTTGCGAGCGTTGGGCTAGGTGCTTATCGCTCTTTGCGCTCGCGCGCCCTCACAGGTGGAAGCCCTTCGAGCACCTTTGACCCGTCTACGACTGCACAGGATCCATTCCCAACGTCACACGGCCCGAAAACAGCTGCTGCTTCTTTTCCGGCAAAGGATGATAAGGGGCGGCCTGAATGTCTCGGAACAAGCGTTCGAGTCCCAGCTGACGGTAAAACCCAGCTCCACCGGCCAACTCCATGGCTTTGTTGACCGTAAGCAGTGCCGATTGGGTCAGCAGCGTTTTGCAAACCAAAGCCGTGTTGGCCCGCTCCAGTTCCGGTTTGAAATCATAATTTGCGGCGTTCTCGATCGCGGCCCGCCAAGCCAGTCGCGTGGCCATCAAAGCGTTGTCCATCTCCCCAACCGTGATGAACGTGTGTGGTTCGGCGGCGCGCTTGCGGCTTTGTTCAAGCGCAAGGTCACGCGCCGCTTCGGCGATGCCAACATAGGGCGCCATGTAAATGGGAATGGCAACCGTAAGCACCACGGACCACACCGGATGCCAGCCCTGGCGCGGGCGCTTCAGTGATATCTTGTCGTCGGGCACGAACACATTGTTGAGGTATATGCTTTGCGAGCCCGTGCCGCGCATCCCCAACGTGTCCCAATCGCTTCCCAAGCTGACACCTTCGGAAGCAAACGGCACAGGGAAATGCAGCACCACAGGCCCCTGTGAGGGATCATCCCACGGCGCGCTGGTGATCATCATGTCCCCCTTGGGCGAGCCGCTGCCGAAGATCTTCCGCGCGGTCACGCGATAGCCGCCCTCCACGCGTTCAACCTGCCCCGTGGATTGCACCCAGTCCCCCGCACCTGTGCTCACCAGAACCAGGTTTTTGCTTGCCACGGCCCGTAGCAGCGCCTCAGCAGGTTGGCCATGTAAATGACGATAAACCGCGGCCGCCACCAAGTGTTGATGCATGGAAAGCGCAAGCGCCGTTGACCCGCAATGCCGCGCCAATTCACGAAGCATGTCGCAGATCTCGGCGTGACTGGCGCCGCCGCCCCCAAGCTCCTTGGGTACCCCCGCCGCGAAGAATCCCGCGTGTTTTAGTTCACCAAAATTTTGGTCAACGAACTGTCCCTTGCTGTCGAATTCGCCGGCGCGATCCGCAAACGCTGGCCCAATTTCCCGCGCTTTTCGCGTCCATTCGGATGTGTATGCTGTGTCCATAGCTCTTCCCCCCGTCGGATCACAACATACCGGCTGCGGCTCACTCAAAACCAGTTCGAAAAACAAACTCCCCGGGCGTTCGATGCGCGGTATCTTGGAGGCATGCGTGGATACGGCCAATTTTGCCCCATCGCCCAAGCCGCAGAGCTGCTAGCAGAACGCTGGACTTTGCTCGTGGTGCGCGAACTTTTGTGTGGCAGCCATCGCTTCAGCGATCTTCTTCACGGTGTTCCGCTGATGCCTCGAAGCGTGTTGTCAGCGCGGCTCAACGTTCTTGAAGCCGCAGGTGTGATCGTACGCCACCAAACGAAGGGAAAGCAAAATCAGGCCTATCATTTGACAGAGGCAGGGAAGGCCCTGATGCCCATCGTGATGGCAATGGGTGAATGGGGCAAGCGGTGGGTTACCACGGGTGTCACAGAGGAGCAGCTCGATCCCACTTTGCTGTTATGGGATATTCATCGCCGCATCGATCACACCAAAGTCCCCGCTTGCCGCACGGTGATTCAGTTTGAATTTCCCGATGCCCAAGCGGCCAAGCGGCGCATATGGTTGGTGCTGCAGCCCGAATCGGCTGACGTTTGTTACGTGAACCCTGGTTATGAAACCGATCTTGTTGTGACCACGCAGGTACGCGTGCTTACCGAGATTTGGCTGGGCACACGCGCTTTTTTGCCCTCCCTAAGCTCAGGTGAGGTGCAGTTGGAAGGGCCTTCCCTCTTGATAAAGCAGTTTCCGTCGTGGCTGCAGCTGAGTGTGTTCGCGCCGTCGCCGGGACCCGATCGAGTTGGGGGCTACGAGTCGGTTCCGACTGCGATCGCAACCAGCTAAAGAGGCGTCAGCGCCCTGCCCCACTCTGCTGCCGCAACAAAGCCCGCACCTCATGCGCCGGCACCTCCTCCACCGCGCCCTTGCGCAGATCCGCCAAGGCAAACGGACCAAAGCCCACGCGAATCAGCTGCAACACCGATAGCTCCAGGTGCCGCAAGATCTTACGTACCTCGCGGTTCTTGCCTTCGCCGATGGTGATGGTTAACCACGTACCATCTATGGCAGGCGTGTCTTCGATGTTTGCCTCCACGGGTCCGTAGACAACGCCGTCAAGGGTGATGCCTTCGCCCAATTCCACGAGCTTGAAAGGATCCACAAAGCCCGAAACCCGCACGCGGTAATGCCGCAGCCATCCCGACGACGGCAACTCCAACCAGCGCGCCAGCTCGCCGTCATTGGTTAGCAGCAATAGGCCCTCAGTGTTTTGATCCAAACGACCCACCGAGATCACGCGGGGCAGGCCGCGCGGCAAGCGGTCGAACACGGTGGGGCGACCTTGCGGATCGCTGTGAGTCGTGACAACCCCAAACGGCTTGTGATGGCGCCAAATGCGCGTGGCGTCCTGGGCCACAACAGCTCGGCCGTCCACCGTTATGCCCTTGACGCCCATCACAAGGAAAGCGGGGGACGTAAGTGTCTCGCCATCTTTGGCGATGCGACCAGCGGCAATCATGCGCTCCACATCACGCCTGGATGCCACCCCCGCCCGCGCCAGCACCTTCGCAATGCGCTCGCCCAATCGTGGGGCCGGTGGGTCTTTGGGCTCGGACATAGGTTTTCGGCTTGTATGACGCTTGTGCGGCTGGCGCAAGGAGCCGATCACAGAGCAATGGGTGCAGCCGCGCGAAAACCGCGAAACATGCCGTCGCCATCACGATCCACAAAAATGGCACTGCTCACCGCGAAGGGCAGCATGCCGGGCTGCTCGCCGGCGCTAGGTGGACAGCGGGGAAGACCGTATTCCGGCAAGGCGCTGTATTCGCCAACAATCGATGGCGGCAGCGGGGTGCGTCCTTCTGCCTCTGCCGTAACGAACACGTCGTGGCTTGAAAAGGCAAGCTCTTCGTCAACCTCAAAGTCGATGGCTTTGCCCTTCGGGGACAACGTCCAACTCTTGACGACCTGCCCGTTTACCAGCAGCCGCAGCGTCTCCACCGGAACCCAATTGGCCGCCTGAACCCGCAGCTTCACAGACAGCTTGGGGCGCGCGTCTGAGAGCACGTCCCCTTCGCGGGCGTCCCCAACGTGCAAAGTGACAAAGGGCGCCGTCGTGGCAATGGTGCGACGGGCACGAATTGCCTCCACCAGCTGCCGCACTCTTATCTTTCCCGGGCGGTCTGGGCTTACACGAACGAAAGTCCGCGGGTAGCCCGCCAGCATGGCGGAAGCAAAGTGGCTATCGGAGTCTCCAACGGGCGCCACGAGGTGATTGTGCGAGAGCAACGCAAGCCAAGAATCGGTGGCGTCACGCAGTCGGCTACCACATCCCTGCCACCCGCTCAAAACTTCGATGGCGTCGTAGCTTTGTGGGCAATGCGGGGGCCCTTCTAGATCGTGCTGCGCCCAAGGTCCGCAGTAGGGCGCATCAAGATAAGCTTTCCAGCCAAGCCGTGGATGATAGGCCACCAACAGGGGTGCGCCAGGGAGGCCCTTGAGGTCGGCAAACAGCGCATCAAGAGGCCACGGGCGGGTTTTCGCGAGCAACGGGCCATCGGAGGGCTCAAGGGGGAACACGCCAAAGTGCGCGTTCGAGGCCTCGTGTTCCACCCCCGCAACCGGCAGCAAAGGAGGCTCATGACCCCACAGCCGCCGAGCCACATCGCTTAGGTCGCTCACGACTTCGTGGTTGGCTGTCACGAGCACATCAAGCCCACCCACGGCGCCGATCTTGAGTTGCCCGGCAGCGTCGAGGTGCGCATCGGGCGACTCAGGCCCGTTGTGCACATGCAGATCCGCCGCCACATAGCCGCGGGTGTTCACGGTGCGCTCCAAATAAACGTCTAGTTCAAGCAGCCCTTGGTCGCGCGAAAGATCAATGGGCTGCGAGACTTGGTCGTACTCCATGCCCCTGGTCACTTCGATTTGATATTGGCCGGGCGGCACCTCCGCCTGCAACTGGCCCTGGCCCACAATGTCTCGGTGCTTCCACGCGCGGCCCACCACGATCATGGCCTCGCCTTGCCAAACGGCGAAGCCATGACGAAAGGCCAAAAGCCCGTGCCCGCGGCCCCCCAATTCGATCGCTGAGCCGCCCTGGCCCCAGCCCGGGAGATCGGCGGTGTTGCCGAAGGTCAGGTAGCGTCCGTCCGCCGTACGAAGCCGCACAAGGCCAGGCACCTTTTTCCGGCTTGTGCTGTCGAAGATGCTGATGTGAAGGCGCGTGTGGTTAGCTGCAACGCCATCAAGGAGCACGCTTGAACGACCGTCGGACGGCTTAAGCAAAATGAAGCTCACCGCGACAAACAAACTGGTCCCTGCCACCACCAGGAGGAACCACCGCAGATGGCGAGCGCTAAACATGAAGACTTTATGTCGGACAAAGAGACGTGGATTGCGTCAAGCGCTTCACAGTTTGGCAACATATCAGCGCCCGCGCCCGGGAGTCAAAGGCACATCTCGCAATGAGCCGGCTGTCGGAGCCTCTGCTGATCCCTTTGCACTTGCCTGACCTTGGTTTCTAAAGGGCAGCAGCCCGCAAGCCGCGGCTTTGGGCTACAATCTGTAGCAATGCTTCGCCCGTTGGTGGTTTTGTGTTTTGCATCAATTGCGTTCGGGTGTGTGGGGACACAAAGGGCCGCTCGTGAACCCACAACCCAAGCCCCGCCTCCCGCCACCGCACCAGCGCCGTTGCCCCCGGCCGTTCAGCGACCTGGCAACATGTACGCGCTTAGTGAAGCCCTGACAGACGCGCTGTCTGGCCCCCTTCACTACATCGGCACAGGCCCCTGGCAGGGCATTCAGAGACTGCACGCCTGCGCCTACCACAACGACCGCGTTGTGGTCGTGGACGTGTACTGCACAGTCACACCGCCTAAAGCCGCTCGCATCGACATCTATTCGCCAACCCGCGGGCACGCGCGCCTCTACGCCGAAGCAAGCGCGCCGGTCAGCGGTCTCGACCGCCGCGATTACTTCAGCTTCATCGGCGAAACGCAGCCCGCACCTCTGCGCAGGGTGGGGCTGCCCCCGATCAGGATCCCCATGTCCCTGCCAGAGCTGCAAGCCTACGAACGGCAACGCTACGAAAGTTTTCTGCCCGCTTGCTACGGCGGTGTGGAGGTTCATCGGCCGCAGGGCGGCTGCCTGGGCGATCTGGCTCCGCATGCCGCCGATTGGAGTCGCGAGAACCAGGCGCTTCTCAAACAACCCCCGCAAGATTGGTATCGGTTGCTTTCAGAGCTGCGGGCTTTGGCCACCCAGCACGGCCGCGATCGCTAAACGCTTGCTTCAAACAAGTATGTCGAGCAGCTGCACCCGCGTGAGGAAGCCTTCAAGCACGGCCACCGAGCTTTCTACAAGCAAGTCAAGCTCGATGGTCACATCGCGATCGCCTGAGCGAATGATGGTGCCCGACACCACCAGCTCTTGACCAGCCAGGTCAGCAACACCCGAAATCCAGGTGCCAACGCGAGCCAGGGAGGGGCTGTCAGGCCAAATCACGGTGATGTGGCTGCGAGACAGCTCCACCACGGGCGCAACGCCCACATCAAGCCGCAAACGCGCGGCCATTGTGGGCGGGGGCGCCACGCGGTAATTCACACGCCGGTTGTTCACGATCAACTGGTCCAGTGTGCCGTGAATCTGTGCCAAGACGGGTGAGTCCTTCGCTTCAAGCACCACATCGCGAAGCCCTTTGAGCGCCTTCTGCGTGGTTATCAGGTTGCGCCGCATGTCAGCCAAACGTCGTTGGTCGCAATCCACCTTATGCGCCGTTGTGGCCACCAGGTTGCTCAAAAGCCGAATCCCAACCGCAGGCGCGGAAGCAAATAGGGCCTGAAGGCTTGCCTGAGTAAGTTGCCAAACCTCCGAGCCCGGCGCGACCACGGCGCGCGCGTTGCGAACGGCGCCCGCCATGCCCCCAAGTTCACCAATGACCGCCGGCGGCCGCAGCGACAACGGCGCCTCGTTGGGCAGCTGCAATGTCACCTCGCCTAGGGTGAGCACATACAAACCCTGCGTCTGTTGTCCCACCTCAAACAACACGCCCCCTTTCCCGGGGGCCGCCGCGACAAATCTGCCCGCCACGTCCGCCAACTCCTCCTGGCCAAGGTTTTGAAACAGGGAGATCGTGCGCAGATGGTCCAGGCTTGGTGCGGGCATCCCTGAATGTTACACGCCACACCGCGGATACCAGCATTCAAACGCTGAAGACCTGCGGGCGATGTGGGCCGCACAGCAAACGCCTCACGTAAGCCGACAACCACTTTGGCTTACACCCGTTTGATCCCCCCCTCCCCCCTTCGTATGCTTGCCAGGTGCCGTTGCTCTTCGTGCTGTTCACCGCCCTGCCGTTTCTGGAGATCTATTTGCTTCTCCGCATCGGCCAACGTTTGGGTTTGGGCGGCACATTGGCCCTGGTGGTTGTGACGGGCCTGCTGGGCGCATTTTTGGCCAAACGAGAAGGGCTAAAAGCCCTGCGGCAATGGCGGCAAGCGATCGCCGAGATGCGCCTGCCCGAAGAAGGGTTGGCTTCGGGGGTGCTTATCTTGGCCGGCGGCATTTTGCTTTTAACCCCGGGCGTCATCACAGACGTCATGGGTTTGGCCTGCCTATTTCCCCCCACCCGGCGGCTCTTGGCGGGCGTTTTGCGCCAGCAGTTCGTGGCCAGGCTTGCGCAAGCTGGGCACCTTCGCGGAGCAACGGCGCGCCCCGATGCGACCTTTGGGACCAACGGCCGCCCCGATCAGGTGATCGACGTGGAAGCGCACCCCGTAGGCGAGCCTGGCCCTCGCAACAAAACGCCCCCTGCGGTGTAGCTGGCCCTTGACCCCGCGCCCCGTGTGAGGGAAGCATCGCCCCTATGTTGGGTATCAATCTCAAAGGAAAGCGCGCGTTTGTGGCCGGCGTGGCTGACGACGGCGGATTTGGATTCGCAATTGCCAAGGCGTTGGCCGAAGCCGGCGCCTCGGTATGCCTGGGCACCTGGCCACCCGCCTTGGGCATCTTCAAAACGATGCTTGAGCGCGGCAAATTCGACGAATCGCTGGTGATGGCCGATGGCTCCAAACTGGCCTTCGAGCGCATCTACCCTCTCGATGCCGATTTTGACGTCGCCGAAGACATTCCCACGGATGTGCGCGAATCAAAGCGCTACCGCGACTTAGGCGATTGCAGCATTGCCGGCCTGGCCGAGCGCCTGAAGGCCGATTTTGGCGAGGGCAGCCTGGACATTGTGGTCCACAGCTTGGCCAATGGCCCCGAGGTGAAAAAACCGCTGCTCGAAACCTCGCGCAAGGGTTACTTGGCGGCGGTGGGCGTCAGCGCTTATTCCTACGCGTCTTTGGTACAAAAATTGTCGCCGCTGATGCGCCCCGACGGGTCATTTTTGGCCCTGACGTACATGGCTTCTGAGCGCGTGGTGCCCGGCTACGGGGGCGGCATGTCATCGGCTAAAGCCGCATTGGAAAGCGACACCCGTGTGCTGGCGTACGAAGCGGGCCGCAAATACGGCGTACGGGTCAATGTGCTTTCGGCCGGCCCCTGGGCGTCCCGTGCGGCCTCGGCCATCGGGTTTATTCACGAAATGGTGCAGTACTGCGCGGCAAATTCTCCCCTGCCCCAGGCGATAACTGCCGCCGACGTGGGCAACGCCGCCGCTTTTCTTTGCAGTCCACTTGCCTCCGGCATCACCGGCACCACGCTGTATGTGGACAAGGGTTACCACGCCATGGGCAAAGCCGTGGCCAACCCCCAAGGGTAGATTCCGCATCTGGCGACAGCGGCAAGACGTGCAACAACTTGAATTTGCACGTCTGCCGCGCCGCGGTCCGGCTTGCGCGGGTTGTCGCCCCCGCATATGGTCAACGCCCGCCCGAAAGGACCTTCGTTAACGTGATCGGCGCACTGGCCAAAAAACTCTTCGGAACAAAAAACATTCGCGTGATCAAGGGCATGCAGCCCATGGTGGCGAGAATCAACGCGCTTGAACCCACCATGCAAGCCAAGAGCGACACCGAGCTCAAGGCGATGACGTGGGAGTTCAAAAGCCGTTTGAACCGCGGCGAGACTTTGGAAGACATTTTGCCCGAGGCGTTTGCCGTGTGCCGCGAGGCCAGCGTGCGCGTGCTGGGCATGCGCCACTACGATGTGCAGCTGGTGGGTGGCATGGTGCTTCACCGAGGCAGCATCGCCGAAATGAAAACCGGCGAAGGCAAAACCCTGGTGGGCACCTTGCCCGTTTACCTCAACGCGCTTTCGGGCAAAGGCGTTCACCTCATCACGGTGAACGAATACCTGGCCAGACGCGACGCCGAGTGGATGGGCCGCGTTTACGATTTCTTGGGTTTGAAGGTGGGTGTGATCGTGCAGGGCATGCGCGACTGGGAACGCCAAGAAGCCTATGGCGCCGACATCACGTACGGCACCAACTCTGAATTTGGCTTCGACTATCTGCGCGACAACATGAAGGATTCGATCGAGCGCTATGTGCAGCGCGAACTCAACTTCGCCATCGTTGACGAAGTGGACTCGATCCTCATCGACGAAGCGCGCACGCCGCTCATCATTTCGGGGCCGGCCGAGCAATCAGCTGAACATTACGCGCAGGTGAACGCCGTCATTCCCAAGCTGCGCAAAGACATCGACTACACGGTTGATGAAAAAGCGCACTCGGCGATTTTGACCGATTCTGGCGTTGAACGGGTGGAGAAGGCCTTGGGCCTGGCCAACCTGTACGCGCCCGAAAACATCAACTGGATTCACCACCTTCACCAAGCGCTACGTGCGCACACGCTTTACAAGCGCGACGTCAATTATTTGGTTGAAGACGGCAAGATCATCATCGTTGACGAGTTCACCGGCCGCAAGATGGCTGGCCGCCGCTGGTCTGATGGATTGCACCAAGCGGTTGAAGCCAAAGAGGGCGTGGAGGTGCAGGAAGAAAACCAAACCCTGGCCACCATCAGCTACCAAAACTACTTCCGACTTTACAACAAGCTGGCCGGCATGACCGGCACCGCCGACACCGAGGCGGAAGAGTTCAACAAGATCTACAAGCTTGATGTGGTGGTGATTCCTACCAACCGGCCCATTCAGCGCGCCGACCACCACGACCTTGTTTATAAGAGCGAAAAAGGCAAGTTCATGGCCGTGGTGGCCGACATCGAGGAGTGCCACAAAAAGGGGCAGCCGGTGTTGGTGGGTACGGTCAGCGTTGAAAAGTCCGAGGTGGTGGCGTCTTTGTTGCGCAAAAAGGGCATCGCGCACAACGTGCTCAACGCCAAGAACCACCAGCGCGAAGCCGAAATTGTGGCCCAGGCGGGTCGCAAAGCTGCGGTGACCATTTCCACCAACATGGCGGGCCGTGGCACCGACATCATTTTGGGTGGCAACGCCGAGTTTATGGCCCGTGCCGCCGTAGATCCCGAAGCCGCGGGGCAGCCCGGCGCGCACGTTGACGAAGAGGCGTTTCAAGAGCATTTCAAAAAATTCAAACCCCAATGCGACGGCGAAAAAGCCGAGGTGTTGGCCGCGGGCGGCTTGCACATCATTGGCACCGAGCGCCACGAATCGCGTCGCGTGGACAACCAGCTACGCGGGCGCGCTGGCCGCCAAGGTGACCCGGGCAGCTCACGCTTCTTCTTGTCGCTTGAAGACGATCTCATGCGCATCTTCGGCGCTGAACGCATTCAGGGCCTGATGGGCCGCTTGGGCATGGAAGAAGATGTGCCCATCGAACATTCGTTCATCAACCGGGCCATTGAAAACGCACAGAAGAAAGTGGAAGGCCATCATTTCGATTCCCGCAAAAACTTGCTGGAATACGACGACGTGATGAACCAGCAGCGCAAAACCATCTATGCGCTGCGACGGCAAATCCTGGCGGGACGATACGCGCCTGAACTTTCCGAAGCCGATAAGAAAGCCGGCAAAGTCGCCAAAACGCCCACCACCTCCGGCAAACACACCATCGAGAAGCTCTCGGGTGAAGTTCGTCCCGTGATGGCACGCATGCTCGATTCGTTAACCAAAGGGCCCAGCGAAGAAGGCGCCGAAGGGGCGCGTTTTGATGCCAGTCTAGATCGTTGGGTGGTCACAGTCCCGCTGGACGAAAAGAAGCTTCGCTCCACCATTTATAGGCAGTTCGGCGCCGCTTTGGAAGTCACTGGCATCTCCGACGATCGCGCGGGCACGCTGGATCGCTTGGCCAAAGAGGTTGCGGCTTCGTTGATCCAACAGCGCGAACGCATCTTGGATCTGTGCGAAGACGTGGTTCATCAGCTGCTTTTAGAACACTGCCCCGCCAACATCCATCCCGAGCAGTGGGACATGGACATTCTGGCCAAGAGCGTGAAAGAGCGCTTTGGTTTCGAGCCCAAGTTCAAAGAGGTTCATGATCGCGACAGCTTGGCCGAGCGGCTGTGGACCGACATCGAGAAGATCATCGAAGCGCGTGAATCTGAGTTCACGCTCCCCATGTTCCTTTATTTTGCGCGCTACTTCCTGTCCGAAGAGATCGATCAACGTTGGATCGATCACCTAAAGGCCATGGAACAGCTGCGGGAAGGCATTGGTCTGCGCGGTTACGGCCAAAAAGATCCAAAGCAGGAATACAAGAAGGAAGGCTTTTCGATCTTCGGCCAGATGATGGATATTTTGAACCGCAACGTGTCCGAAAAGCTGTTCCATATGCAGCTCGAGCGAAACGATCCGGCGGCCGTGGCGCAAGCTGCGCCCCCACGTCGGGCGCCTCGCAAAACCATTGAATCGGCGGGCGGCAGCCAAACCGCCACCGAAGCGGGGTCCGCGGTGGACGCTGACGGCAAGGAGCCACTGCGCCGACAGGAGCCCAAAGTGGGCCGCAACGACCCCTGCCCCTGCGGCAGCGGCAAAAAGTTCAAAAAGTGCTTCGGCACGCCAGGCTGCGGGTTGAGCCAGGCTTCGGTGTAGGAGTTCCCGCTTCAAAGCCTGCGCATCGCATTAAATAGCGCCACCACCAGCGGCCGGGAATAACTCCGGTCCGGCGCCCGTTTACACTTGAGTAAGATGGCTTTTTTCCAGCGCAAACCCTCACGCGATGGCTTTGAACGCGAGGCACTTCCGCATATGTCAGCGTTGTATGGCGCCGCATTGCGGCTCACGCACAACGCGGGAGATGCTGAAGACTTGGTTCAGGACGCGCTTTTGCGCGCTTATCGCTTTTTCGACAGCTTCGAGCCGGGCACCAATTGCAAAGCGTGGCTGTTTCGAATTCTGACCAACGTATTCCGGAACAAATACCGTGAGCGCGAGCGGGAGCAGGAAATCCTCACTCAGGCTGAGTCTTCACCCGCGAACGTGGGGCGGTTTGTTAACGCGCCCGTGGAGAGCACAGAAAACGCGCTGTTGGGGCGCATGGTGTCCCGTGAAGTGGAAGACGCGCTGGCGGCGGTGCCTGCCGAATTTCGGCTTCCGGTGATCTTGGCGGACTTGGAAGATTTTTCTTACAAGGAAATCGCCGAAATTATGGACTGCCCCGCCGGCACCGTGATGAGCCGGCTTTATCGCGGGCGAAAATTGCTTCAGAAGCAGCTGCTCGAATACGCCGTGGAGCAAGGAATCGTAAGCCCGCAAGCGGCGGCGCCGGCGTTGGCCGAAAAGGCCGAACAGTTGGCCGCCGCAGATGCACCGGTGGATCTGGCGTCCTATAGGAAAGCCAGGAAGGAAGGGGTGGCGTGATGTGTCCCGAATCAGAGCCTCTGGTTCACGCGTATCTTGATGGCGAACTCGCAGGGGTTGATAAAGAAAGCTTTGAGCTGCATCTGCTCGACTGCCCCACCTGTTCGCAGGCCGCAAAAGCGCAAGTGCGTTTCAAAGCGGCGTTGCGCGAACATTTGCAACGCCCGGCTGTGCCCCAAGCGTTGCGCTTGAAGGTAACGGCGGAATTGGCCAAGCGAAGCCCCGGTGAAAGTCGCTGGGGCTGGTTTGAATTTCCCAAGCTCACACCCGCATTTGCCGCTGTGGCCGTGGTGGGCTTGTTGGTGGTGGTCACCAAACGTCCCACATCGGCGCCTGTCATTCAGCAAGCCCTGCGGGCACATAGCGTTGAGCTGCCTATGGATGTGGAGGCCCCCGATTGCGAACACGTGGCTTCTTGGTTTCGCGGCAAATTGCCTTTCATTGTGCATCCGCCACGACTGGACAGGGTGATGCAAGCGTCGGCCACAAGTTCGCAAAATGAAGCGCGCTGCCAAGGTGGCCGCCTCATTAACGTGAAGGAAAACTTCGGGGCCTATCTGGCCTACAGAGTGGGCGCTCAAAAGCGGATCAACGTAATGGTGTTTGAAGGCGACGACGAATCACTGGAAACGTCGCGACGCCGCAGGATGAGTGGCATGGACGTGTACTTTGGGAGCGCCCAAGGGGCCTCGACGGCAGCGTTTCGAGGACAGGACGGATTGAACTACGTTCTCACCTCGGACCTGGACGAAAATGCGCTGGCCACCGTGATCCAAGCCGCGCTGCGCTAACGCGCGGCGATGCCATGTGTGCCCCCCGTGACACAGCTGTCGTGGCCTGTGTGCCGGAAGTACAACGTTTTGAGCCGCAATGGTTCGACTCGTAAAGTTAAGCGAGGCATTTTCAACGACTTAGCCACAACCAACGCCACGGTTGGCATGGCCTCTAGTTTGCATGAGGAAAGAGCCACTATGGCGAATCCAACGCCCCTAAACACAAAGACTATCAGTTATTCCAACACCACCGCCCTCGGGGGACGCTCCGCGGCCGTGCTCCATCACGCGGTTGACGACCTTCGTCACGCCCGCGAGATGGCTTGGCGTAACCTGCAGGTAGCGATCGCGGGCTTTCGGGAAATCTTCGTCAACGTGCCCGCCGAAGGGCGCAGTGGCCCCCTGTTGCGGCAAGCGTGGGCCGTACATCAAGCGCTGGAAGTGTTGCGGAGCCTTGAGGGCGCGCTTGCTCACCTGCAGCCCGAAGCCAGGGCGCCCGAAAAGTCGATGGCGGCGTAAACGCACAAGCGAGCACACCCAGCCCCTGCGACTGAGCGCAAAGTTGGTCTCGACATTCAAAAGTTTCGTTCGCGAAAACATCCACACTCAGCGGCAGCCAAGCAACTGATTCCACTAAGAATGCCCCACATTTGGCACGCATCCTTCGTGAGCCATCTAACGGAGCCGTCTTGTGAAACGCTTGCTCTGCGCTGTGCGCAAGGCGTTTTCCTTTGACCACAAGGAAAAACCGCTTCTAAATTGATCTTGTGTGTGAGAGGCGACGACGGTTTCTTCACCCCCGGTCAATGACGGGCAGGGTGAGAAACCAGCCGCTTCCAAAGCATCCGCCGACTGGCGCTTGGTCGTCGAAGGGTGTTGCACACGCCAACGCTGTGGTGGCCATACAAGCCAGCAAGCGTGGGAAGAATTTCTCTTTGTGTCTTGTTGAAACCCAAAGGAGGAATGAAGATGGTCGTGACGATTGTGTCCAGATGCGATGACGTGAGGTTGGGACATCGGCGGTTGGCTCAAGAGCTCTCCGAGAAACTTCCTCGTTACTTCAAAAACATCGAGTATGTGGAATGGGCGTTGGATGCGGATGGGCACGTACAAGCGCCCGTGGTTCACTGCAACTTACACGCGCAAGACCGCTTCTACACGGCCACCGCATCGGCAGAGACCTTCTCTCACGCCATGCATTTGGCCTTGCACAAAGTGATCGAGCAGCGGCGACGCGACAAAACCCGTAAGCGCGCCAGTCGGCGACGTATCGCTGTGGGCGTGCCCGGCGAAGATATAGCCGCGTAATAGCCGCTTTCGTGAGGCTCGCTTCGCGCTTGCTCTTAGCAGGGCGCGAGGCGTGCCGTCTCGAACATTACGGGGCGTTGAGCACGCTTAGCGTGTAGGGCTCCGTTCGATCCAGACCACTCGGGCTTTTGCGCGGAACTTCCCGCAACATGAACGAGATCTTGCCTTCGGTAGGCATGGTGATGGAATCCGTCCGGATTGTCGACGCGGCGGTATAGCGCCTGCGCACCGACGGGCTTTCCAGCTGCAACTCTTGTTTGCCACCGGCCGCAAGCTCAAGCGAAAACACACGTCCCGGTTTTCCGCTCAGCTCGAACCAGTCCACATCGTCTGCGGTCGCGATGTGCCCCTGCAACGGCACATCAAACGACAAGGGTGAAGCCTGCGCTGGTTGGTCATTCGGCTCCAACTCCCAGGCGAAGGTGGGTTTGCCCCACGCGGCCACCAACATGTAAGGTGTTCTCGAAGAGGTCACCTGCCGACTGCGTTCAGAGCGGTCGTTTTCCAACCACAAGGGTCGAACGCGCAAGAAGAAATCGTTGCCACTGCTGAGTTTCCATGGGCCTAACGCTTCGCCGCGGCCTTCGCCGCCACCGTTGATTTTGGCCACAAGGCTTCCCCTGACGTCGAACAGTTCCAGCACCAGATCGACGTTGGCAACACCACTGACTGTGGCGTGAACCCACCGCGGCGGCTTGCCACCAGGAATGCGGTAGTAGTCGAAGTCGGGTGTGCCGTCGGCCGATGGCTCACCGATGCGCCCAAACAGCGCCGCCCCGTTGTGGGGCACTGTGGCGGTGGCCGCCGAGTCGTTGGGTTCAACTTCGTGTTCCGAAGCTTCGTTGCTAAGGCTACGATAAGCGTTCCACCCCGCCCACAGCACGCCAACGAAAGCCAGCGGCGACAACATCAAAAGGTAACGGCGGCGCCACCGCAACCGCCGCTCGAACAGATCCACGTCCTCTTTTCGCAGACGAGTCAACGGATCACTGTCGTCGGAGCTGGCGGGAACCTCCACCCGCGTGACGGCGGAGACAGCCGACTGTGAGGAGGAGTCTCCTGCGCCCGAATTGGGAGCGTTGATCCAAGCCGGCACCGACTGGCTCACTTCGGGGTTCGCCAGGCGTGCGGCCAAAACGTTTTCAATCGCAAGCAGCATCGCCTTTGCGGACTCAAAGCGATTCGCCGGATCCTTCGAAAGTGCCTTGAGCAGCAGGTGATCAAGGTCCAGAGGCAAACCGGGCAAACGCTGGCTGGGAGGCACCACGGGATCGGTGAGGTGCCGCGACAAAATCGCCATTGGCGTTTCGCCCTGGAACACAGGCACCCCCGTGACCACGCGGTAAATGGTGGCCCCCAAAGCGTAAATGTCGGTTCTTTCGCTGATCCCCTCGCTGCGCACCTGCTCGGGGGCCATGTAATAGGGCGTGCCCACCAAACTGCCCGCTCCCGTCACTTCCGCCAAGCCGGCTTGTTCGCGCAATTTCGCAAGCCCAAAGTCCAGCACCTTCACGTGCTCGCCTTCGCGACGGCGAAACACAACGATGTTGTCTGGTTTGAGATCGCGGTGAATGACCCCCGCGTGATGCGCCTCATCAAGGGCCTGACAAACCTGCACAAACAAGGGCAACGCGCGATCAATCGAGATCGCGCCATCGCGGCGCACTTGTACCGCCAAGTCTTCGCCGCGCACCAACTCCATCACCAAATAAAGTAGGCCGTGCCACTCACCGAAATCGAAGGTCTGCACGATGTTGGGGTGTTCAAGTTTGCTTACCACCTCAACTTCATGGACAAAGCGTTTGGCGGCCTGGGCGTCATCCGCAAGATCGCGCCGCAGCACTTTCATCGCCGCCACCTTGCCCATGCGAATGTGTTCCACCCGGTACACGATGCCCATACCGCCCACGCCAATGCGGCCCAGAACTTTGTAGCGGCCGTCCACAATCTTGCCAACGAGCCCATCGAACTCGTCACCGGCAAACTTGGGCTTTAAGTCATGGCCACACTGACTGCAAAACCGCAGGCTGGGGTCTTGAACGTCAACGTCGCACTTGGGGCAAACGAACACTGCCGGGAGGTTAACCGATGGCGTCCTGATGACCAAGGATTGACGGCGTCGAAGTTCCCGTGGCCGCCTACGCGCGCACCCGGCCCACCGGCAGAGGCGTGGGCGGCTGGGCGATGCTCTGCAGCCGCATCATCGTGATCAAGGCGCGATCGCGGTGGGCCACAAGAGGAATCAAACCGGTGGCCAGCATCTTTTCCGCTTGCGCCTCGGCCAACCACGCACCCGTGGCGGGGTAGATTTGTTTTTCGCCCTGTTCGTCGATGAAGGTGAAGATGGGGATGTCGCCAAGCGTAGCCGCACCCGGCGATGGATTCTCTGGATCTTGGGCCCACGCCGCCACCACCGCCTCAACCACGGCCCACGCGGCCCCGCCCCACAGCAAGGCAGCAGGATTGGGCCGGGCGCTGCTGTTGAGCTCATCGAAGGCAAAGGCATGCACTTCGTTGCGGCGTGGTCCATAGGGCAGGCGCAAAAGCCATTCGGGTCCCGCCAACGCCACATGCGCGGCCAAAGGACTTTGGCGCAACAGAGACCAGGTTTCGGCAAGCGGTTGGTCCGCTGCCGTCGTAAGAGCCGCATCAGCCCCGGCCACCAGGGTGGCGCCCGTACCAGCCACAACAGCGGCGAATGCCCCCAAATTCAACAAACTGTCTATCGATGCGCCGAAGGCAGCGTCCACCGCCACAAGTGAGAACGCGGGCGAAGACGAATCCTGTAGAGTTTGCGCGAGCAGCGACGCCTCAAGCGACGCCTTGTTTGCCTGCAGGTCGTCAGCCAAGGCTTGCGGCCCGTGCGCGCTTATCCACAATTCCACGTTTGCATCTGCCGACACGCTGCCCACCAGACGCTCAAGCGCCCGCCAAGCGGCCTCCAGGCGAGCAAAGACCGGGTTGTTCAGCAGCCGTCGCATCCGCTCAGCCCTCAGCGTGTCTGCGGCGGCGATGAGTGCGGTTTGCTCAGAGCTGGGCTGCGGCGTTATGTGAGGCGCCACAGCGCTTTTTAGGAACGCTTCAACAACGTGGTCGGCTGATCGTTTTCCCGGCGCTTGGCTGGTCACGGAACCGCCCAGCAACGACGACAACAACAAAGACCCCTGACCCTGTTCCGCTGGCGTGGGGAGTGACGTTTGGGTAGCGCCTCGAAGCTTTGCAGCGGCCGCAGCGAACGTGTTCGGGTTAGAAAGCTCGAGCCGCGTCTGTGCAAGCTCTGTGAAGGCCGGCAGCCGGCGATACAGTTCATCGGGGTGAAAATCATCAAGACTGGCGAAGGTCAGCACACAGTCTTTGTTTTGATCCGCAGGGTCTTGCAGGCACAGCTTTGGCGCCACCGCGGCAACAAGGGCGTCAAGGTTGTCAGGGTCCACCCTGCGAACGAGCCACGACGGCCGATGGTGGCCTGCAAAATCGGCCAAAATGAGCACGCGCAGCTTCTCGCCAGCAAAGGGGCTTGGCTTGGCTTGCTTGGGCGAAAACGCAAAATCAAAGCCTATATGGCCGGTCATTCGCGCATGCTCGCCCGAAAGCCAGCGGCAAGCAACTGCGCCAAAACGGGTAGAAGCTTGCGGTCCCCCCCCAGCGTGGGCTAAAACCTACCCTTGTCGAGTGTGTCGGGCGGGCCGGTGTGGTTTTGTCCGACGATCCATATCCGGAGGACAAAATGAAAAGATTTGCTTTGGGCGTTTCGATTGTGCTGGGATTTGCGATGGGTGGCGTGGTTGGGTGCGACGACGACGACACAGACAACGTCGCCATGGACGGAGGCGCCGACACAGCTGTTGCAGGCCAGTGCGTGGGAACCTTCAACATGCTGACGCGCACCCAGCTGGGCGCCGCAACGATGCCCACGGGCCAATGCGCGGCGGCTGCTGATCTGAACATCATTTGCAGCCGTGACGTTCGCGCCATCACGGGTGCCTGTGGCCAATCGTGTTTCCTAGGTGGCATGGCTGACGTGCCCGCTTGCACCAACATGTGCGTCGCCAAAGAGTTGGACCCCGATTTGAGCGCAGGATGCTCAAACTGCTACACCAACGCGGTGGTGTGCACCCTCAACAACTGTGCATCGCCTTGCGCGGCAGATCCAAGCAGCTCGACTTGTATCTCTTGCCAAGCCAACGCGGGCTGCTTGTCTACATTCTTCTCCTGCAGCGGCTTGCCTGGGGCTCAACCTCCGCGCCCCGATGCAGGCGCAGACGCATCCTCGATGGATGCAACAACCACTGACGCCACCGCAGGGTGATCGTGGTGCGGCGGGCGATCGTTGATCGAGTTGGCCTCTCCCAGGGCAAAGCCATCGTTGCCAGCGTCACGCTGGTGGCGATGGCGATTGTGCCGGAAGCTTTCGTGCATGCCGGTGGCTACGACACGCCCATGCTGTACTCCGCCCGCCACATTGGCATGGGAGGAACGGCTGTTGGTTATGTGAACGATGGATCCTCATTGTTTCACAACCCGGCGGGATTGGCGCACACACAAAGGCTTTCGCTGCTGGTCAACTTTTCGCTGCTGCTGGCCCGAACCAAAGCAAGTCCCGACATTGCCGCCCTTGATCGCGAATCCGAGCGCACCGTGGCGCCCCTGTTTTTGCTTGGCGCTGGCTATCGGTTGAACAATCTCATCACCGTGGGCCTGGGCGTTTATCCCGTAGCTTCCGCAGGCGCCGCTTACAAATATGGCGATGGCACAACTCAGACGGAGAACAGCACACGTTTGGTGTTTCTCGAAGCGTCGCCCGGCATCGCTTTCAATCTGCCAGGGCGGTTGAGGCTGGGATTGGGTTACCGAGTCACCTACGTCAGCGTCGATCGCTTTCAAGGCGTTAAAGGGGGCGCAGCACCCGGTCTAGATTTTTCCATGTCGGGCACCAACTTTCTAGGCCTGCGCGTGGGCGCGCAATGGACGCCCCTTGACTGGCTGCAGGTGGGCGCAAGCTACCGGCACAAAACCGCAACCAAAGTCAGCAACGAGCGAGGCACGGCGTTGCGGCAGGATTTCACCGACATCGAAACCACGTTTGTGTTGCCCTCAAAGCTATCAGCCGGCTCACGCGCGGATTGGGGCAACTTTGGCGTGGGCCTTGATGCGGAAGTCACCTTCAACAGCCAAAACAAAGCGCATCCGCTGGTCGGCACACCGCCGCCCTCGCCCACCGATCCCATGCCGATGCCCTCGCAGGTGCCCAATGTATTCAACTGGAGCAATGAGGTTACCGTGCGCGGCGGGCTTGAATACCGCCTGCTGGCGCCGGTTTATGGTCCTCCACCGTTGGCGCTCCGGGCCGGCTATATCTTCGATGGCAAAACTACAAACGCACGTTACCCGTCTGCGTTCGGAACGCCGCCCGGTCCCACCCACATCGTGACATTTGGGGTTGGTTACAACTGGGGCCGCTGGCAGATGAACGCGGCCTACGCCTACCGAACAGGCTCCGGGGCGGTGCGGCCCCAAGATGTGAATAACCCTGCCAACGCACGTTGCGGTTTTTGTGGCGTGGCAGGCATAGAGGACTATCGCATCCGCATCAACGGGCTTTATCTCGACGCCAGCGTGGCTTTCGATTAGACCAGCAACGTGTGACAGGCCTACCGTCTCAACCCCAGCCGCTTGCCGGCAAGACCATCGCCCTGCCCGAATCACGAGAGCTGGACAAGCTGGCGAAGCTTTTGGCCGATGAAGGCGCGTCGACCCTTCGCTGTCCCTTGATCTCGATCTTGGACGCCCCGGATCCGCGCCCCAGCGTCGCCTGGCTTGAGCAACTGGCGCGAGGTCACTTCACCGACGTGGTGTTTCTTACCGGCGAAGGGGTGCGCCGCTTGTGGTCAGTGGCCGCGAACGTGGGCATGCAGCCGCAGGTGAAAAAGGGGTTGTTGCGGGTTCGCAAAATCACCCGCGGCCCCAAACCAGCACGGGCGCTGCACGAGTTGGGCTTAAGCCCCGACGTTTCGCCTATGCCCCCCACGTCGGCAGGCATCGTG
Organism: Polyangia bacterium; assembly: GCA_038257535.1. Classification (GTDB taxonomy): domain Bacteria; phylum Myxococcota_A; class Polyangia; order Fen-1088; family Fen-1088; genus JAGTJU01. The sequence goes on along the minus strand of JBBSJE010000012.1, from coordinate 20,926 downwards.
GCGCACCTTGAGGCGGAACGACCCGATCTGGCCGGCCGCAGTTTTGGCCTGCAGCTTTACGGTGACGACCCCGGCGCGGCTCTAACCAGCTTCCTCCAGTCCTGCGAAGCGCGTGTCTACCCCGTGTCGCCCTACATTTACGCGCCCGACAGCGACGACAACCGCGTTTGTGACCTGATCCGGGCTTTGGCGCACGGCCAGGTGGATGCCATCGCGTTCACCAGCGCCCCACAGGTTGACCGGCTTTGGCATTTAGCTCAACGGCATAATCAAACTGATGCGTTGACGCTTGGGTTGCAAAAGGTGGTGCTGGCGGCCGTGGGCCCCGTGGTGGCCAAGGCACTGGAAGCGCGCGGCCACATCCCCAATGTAATTCCCTCGCCTCAGTTTTATATGCGACGGCTCACGGAGGCTCTGGTTCAGGCGTTAGGCCCCAAAGCGTAGTTACAAGTATTTTTGACTCCAGAAACCTGCCGGAAAACTGGCCCCGCTAGTCTAGAGACAGTCGTTCGACGAGCACGAAGCCTCGGGCGTCCTGGGATCTACCCCTGTGCAACGTCTTACATGCGAGGTCAATTTCATGGCGATGGGTGCGTTGAACCGACGAGTGGGCGCGACGATGCTGGCATGTGCCGCCAGCTTGATGGCCGGCGCGGGCTGCAAAAAAACCGCACCACCCCAGGAGGCAACGGCATCCGCGGGGTCTGATCAGGAAATCCAAAAACTGGCCGCACAAGCCAGCATTGAAAAGCCTGACCTCAAGTTCGGCTTCATCAAGCTCACCGATTGCGTTCCGCTGGTGATCGCAAAAGAGCTGGGCTATTTCGACGAAGAAGGCCTCAACGTGGCCATTGAGGCGCAGGCCAACTGGAAGATTCTTCTAGACCGCGTGCTTTCGGGGGAACTTGACGGCGCGCATATGTTGGCGGGGCAGCCTTTGGGGGCCACCGTTGGATTCGGCACACAGGCCCACGTGGTGACCGCTTTCAGCATGGATCTCAATGGCAACGGCATCACGATGTCGAACGCGGTTTGGAAAGAAATGCAAAAGGCAGATCCGGCTTTGAAAGCTGAGAAACCCAAGTATCCCATTTCCGCCAAGGCGCTTTTACCTCTGATCAAGAAGCGCAAAGCGGCTGGCGATCCGTTGCGATTGGGCATGGTGTTTCCTGTTTCCACCCACAACTACGAGTTGCGCTATTGGTTGGCTGCGGCGGGGATTCACCCGGGCTATTACACCGCCGACGACACGCGCGGTGTGGCCGATGGCGATGTGCTTATCAGCGTGACGCCGCCGCCACAAATGCCCGCCACATTGGAAGCAGGCACCATTGATGGCTATTGCGTGGGCGAGCCCTGGAATCAGCAAGCGGTGATGAAGGGCCTGGGCGTTGCGGTGGCCACCGACTTTGACGTGTGGAAGAACAATCCCGAAAAAGTTTTTGGCGTCACCGACGAATGGGCCACCAAGAATCAAAGAACCCACGTGGCTGTGGTAAAGGCTTTGATTCGCGCCGGTCGTTGGCTGGATGCCAGCATAGACAACCGCAAGAAAGCCGCCGAAATCTTGTCGCGCAAGGACTATGTGGGCGCCGATTACGAAGTGATTGCCAACAGCATGACAGGCACCTTCCTTTCGCAACCGTCTGATCGCCGTGAGATGCCCGACTTCAACGTTTTTTACCGCTACAACGCGACCTTTCCGTTTTATAGCGACGCCATTTGGTACCTCACCCAGATGCGCCGTTGGGGTCAGATCACCGAAGCCAAGCCTGATTCTTGGTATCACGAAGTGGCCAAGAAAGTTTATCGCCCCGACATTTACCTAGAAGCGGCCAAGCTTTTGCTTGAAGAAGGCAAGATCGAAAAAGGCGAAGTGCCTTGGGAAAGCGACGGGTACAAAGCGCCCAACAACGAATTCATCGACGGCGTGACTTACGATGGGCGCAAACCGCTGGAGTATCTGCACAGTCTCAAGATCGGCCTCAAAGACGCCGTCACGATGAACTAAGTGAAACCTGAGCAAACCACAAGGGAGCGATCCAAGCCATGGGCAAGGTGTTATCCGGAACCGTTAGAGCTCTTGAAGCCATCGATCTGCAATGGCTCATTCCTTTCGTCAAACTTTTGCGATGGGAGGACCCAGAAGAGCAGTTTCGGCGCATCATGCGTTTGGTGGTGGCGCCTATGGTGGCGTTCGCGATTTTCCTGATGTTGTGGTCAGGCGCGGCCCGCATGATCGTAACCAAGTACGGCACCCTGCCCACGCCCTCACAAGTGTGGGAACAAGCCGGCGTGCTCGTGCGGGAACACCAAGCCACAAAAGCAAAGGCCGAAACGTTCTATGCGAATGCAGCCAATCAAGCCTTGAAATTTGAAGCCGCGGCCGCGCTGCTGACTAGCCAAGCCGCCACCGCCTCGGGAGCGCGGGCCGACAGGCTGCGTGGCGACGCGGTGATCATGCAGCAACGCGCGCAAGATGCCAAAAGCCGAAAATTCTCCAGCAACCCCACGTACATTGATCAAATCCTCACCAGTCTGAAAACCGTGTTCACGGGGTTTCTTGTGGCCTCGTTGATAGCGATTCCTTTGGGCGTGCTGTGTGGCATGTCGAAAACGTTTGCCGCCGCGGTGAACCCGATGATTCAGATCTTCAAGCCGGTGTCGCCGTTGGCGTGGTTGCCGATCGTGATGATCTGCGTGGGCGCGCTCTACACAACTGATCCCAGTGATGCCTGGTTCGACAAATCATTCATCAGCTCTGCGCTCACTGTGGCGTTGTGCTCGCTGTGGCCCACGCTGATGAACACCGCCTTGGGCGTGATGGCGGTGGAGAAGGATCATCTTGCTGTGGCCCAGGTGCTGGGCCTGCCGTGGTGGGTGCGGGTGCGAAAGATCGTGATTCCTTCGGCCCTACCCCTGATTTTTGCTGGTCTTCGCATTTCTTTGAGCGTGGGATGGATGGTGTTGATCGCCGCTGAAATGTTGGCGCAGAACCCAGGTTTAGGAAAATTCGTTTGGGACATGTTTCAAAACGGCAGCACGCAAACTCTGGCACAGATCATGGTAGCGGTTTTCACCATTGGCTTGATCGGATTTTTCCTCGATCGAATCATGGTTGTTTTGCAGCGTTCGGTCGATTTTTCGACATAGGCAACTAAAGAAAGCGAAAAAATGGCCTTTCTTGAACTTCAAGACGTACACGTTGGTTTTGGAAGCGGAGCAAAACGAAGCAACGTTCTGCGCAACATCAACCTTTCCATCGAGGAAGGTGAATTTGTGGCGATCGTGGGCTTCTCTGGCAGCGGCAAAACCACGCTGATCAACCTGTTGGCGGGACTTCTCACCCCCGACAAGGGCAAGGTTCGCATTGAAGGCAAGGACGTGCGCGGCGCAGGCCCCGACCGCGGGCTTGTGTTTCAAAGCTACGCCTTGCTGCCGTGGTTAAGCGTGCTGGACAACGTGATGCTGGCTGTGGATGCGGTCTTTCCTGACAAGACCGCGAAAGAGCGCCGGCAACACGCCCCAAACTATATTGAAATGGTGGGATTGACGCCGGCGGTGACGAAGAAACCCCGCGAGTTGTCGGGTGGAATGCGACAACGGGTGGCCGTGGCGCGTGCGCTCGCCATGAACCCACGGATTTTGCTACTGGACGAACCACTGGCGGCGCTGGACGCCTTGACCCGAGGATCTCTGCAAACCGAGATCGCGCGCATCTGGCAGCAAGACCGCAAGACGGCCGTGCTTATCACCAACGACGTTGACGAAGGCCTGCTGTTGGCCGACCGCGTGATTCCCCTTCACCCCGGGCCCGGCGCCACGTTGGGCCCCAGCTTCGCGGTGCCGCTGTCGCGACCGCGCGAGCGAACGGCGTTGAACCGCGACCCCGTTTTTCAGGGTTTGCGAAACCGAATTGTGAAGTACCTGTCTGACGTTCGCAAAGCCGGCAACATGGCGGTTGACGCTGCGGCGCCATTGGCGAGCTTAGCACCAGCAAAAACGCTTCCCGTGGCGAAATCCGCCACCGCGCCCCAGGGATAAACAAGGTCATCATGAGCGCAGAAAAACGATACCTCGAACTTTTCAATCTAGGCAAAACCTACCCCACCCGCAAAGGGCCGGCGGTGATCGTTGAGGAGTTCAATCTGATCATGCCCAAAGGCGAATTTGTGGCTTTGATCGGACACTCAGGCTGCGGCAAGTCCACCGTGCTCTCAATGGTGGCGGGGCTTACGTCCGTCACCAACGGGGGCGTGGTTTTGGACGGGCGCGAGGTGCGGGAGGCGGGCCCCGATCGCGGTGTGGTGTTTCAAGCCCCTTCACTGCTGCCCTGGATGAACGCGCGCGACAACGTGCTGTTGGGCATTGAACAGGTTTTTACGCAGCTGTCACGCGCGCAGAAGGTTACGTTGGCCGAAAGCACGCTGTCGCAGGTGGGTTTGGGCCACGCGCTTGACAAGCGCCCCAGCGAACTAAGCCAAGGTATGCAGCAGCGTGTGGGCATTGCCCGGGCCCTGGCACTATCGCCCAAGTTGTTGCTGCTGGACGAGCCCTTCGGCATGCTGGACTCCCTGACCCGCATGGATCTTCAGGAAACCCTGGTTGCCACGTTGACCCGCACGAAAACCACGGCGCTCATGGTCACGCATGATGTGGACGAAGCGTTGTTCCTCGCTGATCGCATTGTCATGATGACCAATGGCCCGGCAGCGAAGGTGGGTCGCATTCTGCAGGTTCCTTTTGCACGACCCAGGGCCCGCGAAGAGGTGTTGGAACATCCCGACTATTACGATTTGCGTTCGCAAATCATCGAGTTTTTGGATGAGCAAGAGAGGCTGAAGCACGCGGCGTAGTTATGTGTGGCAGACGCCGACGAATCAGCGGGTTTGAACTTCAGCAAAAGCAATAGGGGCGTCGAGGTGTTCTCGACGCCCCTATTGCTTTTGCGCCAATCCTTTAGATGTCGTAGCGAAGCTCAACCTCTAGATAGTGGGCGGCGTCTTTGCGGGCGTAGATCTCATCGTTGGGAACGAAAAAGCCATACATCGCGCGCAGCACAAGGCCTTTGCCCAACTTGTGGATCACGTGCAAGTTTCCTTCTGAGCCTGCGTAGCCATCCTGGCTTCCCATGAGGGCTGAGTTGGCATCCTCAGGGCGAAAAAAGTTGTGAAAGTCGAACTTGAAAAGCAGGTTGGCTGGTGCCGCATACGAAAGCCTCAAAGCGGCGTCAGCAATGTTGCTGCGGATTCCGATGATGTCCATCAAGCCGAAAAACATATGGGTTGTTGGGTAAAGCTCGTCCCAGCTATTCAGTTTGCCGGTGCCATCTTCACCTGAAGCATAAGCGCCATAACCGGCAACGCGAAACCCACCAAGCTTTAGGCCCAATTCGCCGTCGATGTTGTAGGCCAGAACGTCACGATTGACGTTGACCATCATGGGCGCCACTCGCCGTTTGCCGAACTGAACGCCTCCCTCAACGATGTAGTCAAGAGGGCCCAAGTCGCCCTTAACCAATGATCCAAGGGTGGCTTGCATGGCCGCGGAAACCTTTTCAGACATTTCGGTCGGCGCGCGACCGCCCCAGACCTTCGCCAATGCATACACATCGAGAACATTTAGCCCAGGAACCAGTGAGCCAAGTCCCGCATACGCGCCCGTAAAGTACTCGTCACCGCGCGCAAACGCGCGTTCACCGGGAGCGCCTTCCGCCTGTTGGGTCATAAACAAGTCAACAAAGGCCTTTTCAGGTAGATGCAGCATCCAGCGCGCGCCCTGGAAAGAACGTGCCGATTGATGCCAGTCCAAGCTACCAATGACGGCGGAGATCCCGTAGTTCATGATAAATCGCCCCACATCAAGATCCCAATCGGGGGTCTTCAAGCGCAGATAGCCTTCAACAACCCCGAGGTCACTCTCGCCAACTGTGGCGTTGGTGTTCGAGGCTGTGCCTGCGCCGGGATAAAAGCCGCTGGCTTGAGGCGCGAAGTGCAGCATCACCGCTTTATCGCCCCCTATGTCCATGGGGCCTGTGGTGATCGACGTGCGGAATCGGTAAACAGCCCGGTCGCCTTCTTGAAACCTGCCAGCACTCACGCCCAGCTTGTCGTAATTCTCGCGCAGCTCGTAGCGCGTGAAATACGAGCCATGCACCGAAACCGGAACGGCCAAGGGCGGCTCAGCAGCTGGCGGCGGCAGGGGCGGTGGGGGCAGGTGGCTGGGAGAGGCCGCTTGCGCGAGGGTCAGAGGCACTGCCCTCGCAATGTCATTGCGTAGCTGCGGAACTGCGTTGTGCTGTTTGCGGGCGTAAGCTGAGGGAACTTCGGTCGCGTGGGTGACGCGGCTATGGGATAGACCACCCAGCACAAGCGCGACGGCCATCCAGTGTTCGGACTTTTTCATAAGGCTCCTTGGGGGTTCGGTGCTCGGATCTCGGATACACCGCAAGGTAGCCCTGCTCCTGTTTCGTACGCAGGAGTGCGAAAGTTAAATGCCTAAAGCAGCATTCGGTATACCTGTTATCGCTCACGTAAACAGGACAACCATTTACTTGTTTCCAGCTGACAGCGGATCAGCGGCGATCTGGAAACACAGCGCGCGCGATCTGTCACTCGTCGCCGTTGACCAATTTCCCTAGCTCTTCCCAACGAGCGTAAAGCGCAGCCACCTTCGCCTCAGCCACGGCGATTTCATCATGCAGCGCAATCAACTTTGAAGGGTTGGACGCCACCTGCGGTTTCTCGCATTCGGCCTGCAGAGTCGTCACGGCGAGTTCCGCGGTTTCAATGCGCGCTTCAATGCCGTCCCACTCGCGTTGATCCTTGTAGCTAAGCTTCTTGCGCTTGGGCCCAGGCGACGAGCCTTTGTTGGCGGTGGCCCCGCGCGCGTTTCGGAGCACGAGCTGGCTGGGATGCCAGGCCTGCCACTGATTGAGATCCGAAAACGCGGTGACCTGGCCTTGTTCGTCTGGATGCGTGTGAAACGCCAGAATTTGAGTTGCCACCTGATCGAGAAAGAAGCGATCGTGGGTTACCAGCATAACGGCGCCATCAAATGAGGTAAGCGCATCTTGCAGAACGTCCAACGTGGCCAAATCCAAATCGTTAGTGGGTTCGTCCAAGATCAAGATGGTGGCGGGCTGCAACATCAAACGTGCCACCAACAAACGGCTTTGCTCGCCCCCCGAAAGCCGCCCTACGGCCAGGTTCATTTGATCGTTGCGGAACAAAAAGCGCTCCAGATAACCGTAGCGATGTACGCGCGCACCCCGGAAGGTCACGTGATCGCCAATGGGACAAATGGCATCTGCCAAGGTTTGCTTCGGGTCCAACGTTCCGCGATCTTGTTGAAACCAGGCCACCTCAAGATTGTCGGCTTGAAGCACTTCACCGCGATCGGGCTTTTCTGTTCCCACCAGCACCCGCAGCAAAGTTGATTTGCCACAGCCATTGGGTCCCAGAAGGCCCAACCGGCTGCCCGGCCCAATGAACAGATTGATGTCGCCAAAGATTTGCCGACCGTCGTACGACTTGCTGATGTTCTTGGCTTCGATCAGACGTTTTGGTTTGCGGCCTGTACTTTGAAAATCCAAAGCCACGCTGCGCGATTGGTTGCGCGTTGAGAGCTCGGCCACTTCGTCGGCCAAAACGCCAGCCCGTTGTATGCGCGCTTCTTGCTTTGTGGTGCGAGCGGGCGGCCCTCTGCGCAGCCATTCGGTTTCGCGACGCAAGTTGTTTTTCAGCACGTCCTCGCGGCGCTCTTGCGCCGCCATGGCCTCAGCCTTGCGGTCAAGGTACGTGGCGTAGTCACCCGCCACGTCAAGCAAGCCGCCGGCGTTGCGGCGATCTAACTCAAGAATGCGCATGGCCACTTTCTGCAAAAACGCGCGGTCGTGCGTGATGGTGATGGTGGCGAAGCGCGACGACGCCAACAATGTCTCCAACCACAAAATGCTCTCAACGTCCAAATGGTTCGTGGGCTCGTCCAAAAGCAGCACATCAGGCTGCGTGGCCAGGGCCCGCGCCAACGCCACCCGTTTTTGCCAGCCGCCCGAAAGTCGGCCCACGTCGGCGTCGGCACCAATGGCGTCTTGCCCTAAATCCAGTTTGGCGATGAGCAGTTCAACCCGCGCCTCCGCTTCCCAATCTTCTTCGTTGTGACCTGCGCCTTCGCGCACGGCGGCGTACACGGTGGTGCCGGGCGCAAAGGTGGGCGTTTGCGGCAGATACGTCACCCGCAGCCCCGAACGGCGGGCCACTTCGCCGTCATCTGGCGCCAATTGCCCCGCCAGGATTTTGAGCAGAGTGGATTTTCCGGCACCATTGGGCCCAATCAACCCCACCCGGTCGCCATCGGCCAGCGTGAAGTTGACGGACTGAAACAGCGGGCGGGACGCAAAGGTATGCCCCAGGTTTAGTGCAGATAGCAGCAATGACACGGGCGCGTTTTACCAGGTTTGCTCCCGCAAACACGCCCCATTCCGCAGCGAACTTGCTTAGCTCGTAGCGGCCAGGCGCACGTGCTCCACCACCAACGCCGGCCGCCCCACCGCCCCTGGGTCATGGCCCAGCCAGTTCCGGAGCTCTTCATGGCTAAGGTGATAAGCGCCCAATCCCACCGCGCCGGCCAATTCCACGTGTGAGGTGCCCCGGAAGTGGTGCCCCTCGCCTGAGGCGGCGGTGTTCACGCTGCCAGCCTCTTGCAAGGATGGCATCCCCGCCTCGGCGCGACGCTCGTCAATGATTTGCATGGCAATGCGATCCATAGCCACAGGATCGGTGGACACCAACAGCCGCATGGGCTCGAACACATACGGGCTGGCCCAGGGGCCCCCGTTGTAGAAACCGCGGAACCCTTCCATGACATTGAGAACCACCTTTTGCCGAATCAAAGGATGACTCAGAACCGTGGGAATGAAGGTGGCAGTTTGGTTCAATTGCGGGCGGCTGTGGCTGCGACACACGTTGTCCACCAAGCCATGCGAAAGGTTTTTGAGTGCGCCTGTTACGCCCGCTGCTGCGTGGTCCTTTATCAAACAAAGGTTGATAACCTTATCTACTTTCTGGGTCAGGATCTTCGACAGGTGCGAGCGCCGCGTTCGCGGATCGGAAGGGTTGTGCACCGGGTGCACAAAATCTGCGGTGACGAAATGATCGGGATCGTATCCTGAAACTTTGGGGCTGCCGTCGCTGCGCGCCGCTTGATTCTTTGCTTCAGAGGCAAGATCGCCTTTCGAGTAACCCTCCATGTCGATTTGCGATTCGTCCCAGGAAATCGAAGACACCTCCCACGAAACCCCCAGTTCCGCCGCCAACTCTGGGTACTTGCAGATCGCGAATTCGGTTCGGTATCGATCGAACAAAAGAATGTGCTCAACGCCCACCGCGCGCAGATTGGCCACAAGCTCACGAATCAGTTCGTGGCTGGTGTAAACGGCGTGCTTGCTGGCGTCCCCCACTGGATGTCCCACGCAGTTAACTTTCAAACCAACGCGATCGCCAGGTCCCACAAACCGCCGCCACGCCTCAAGCGCAGAGGAGGCCCCCACCAACTGGCGAACACCGGTTTCCAGCATGGATTTAAGTGCCTGGGGCTGGATTTTGCCATTGGCAAGGCAATCGGGATGATGGACGTCAATCACCCGTCCCGGGCATGGACCCGGAAAGCCGGCGGCATAGCTGCTGGCGTGAATGTCCTGGCCTGACGGGCCCCTGCCAGGCTTTGGCTGGGTAACCGAGGCGCATCCACCAACCACCAACCCACCAGCGGCCACTTGAAAGAAGTCTCTACGGTTAACCATGCACGCATCCTGCGCGGCAAAAGCCACAAGTTCCAAAGGCTCTTTGTGCGGTCGCAAAGATTTTTACGCCGATGAGAACCACGACAATATGCGCCGCCAGGAGGTACGAAAGCCAGCAAACAATCGTAAGCCCCGAGGTAGCCGCCGAGCACTAAACGCTGCTGTTGATGGATATGAGCGCCAGCGTGGCAGAAAGTGACAGCGTTCCATTTGTTGTGCAAGCCGCCACGGCTTTCACCGACGAGCTTGAACGCCACCACAAGGTGGTCGTATTTGATTTCGACGGCTCCGAAAAGATCCACAAAATTCAAGACTTCACGGCCAGTGCCGGGGCTTCTCATCGTGGCGTTGCGGCGCTTTCGAGCTTCAAGCCGCGAGATCCATCCACGAATCTGCATGGCGCCATCATCGAAGCCGTAAAGCATTTGGACGACGCCGTCGACAAATCGCGAGCGCCCTTGAGGTTTGGCACGTTGGTTGTCTTCACGGACGGCATGGACCGTGCGGGGCGAAAATCGAATGCACAAATGCTAGACGCCCTCGAGAACAGCAACCTAGACGTTTTCGCGATCGGCGTGGGTAGCGCGGTGAAAGAGGGAAACGGCACGGGAAAGCTTTCCTATCAGTTCGACGCAACCGGATTTGGCCCAAAGTGTGATCCGCGGCGTCCGCCTCCCTTCGACACCAGCGGAGCGCGGGGTTTTAAGCCGCGACGGCCGGAACGAACGGGCATCCGTCTGGAATTGAAAGGCTCGGGGACGGCAAACGCGAACTGAAGCGGTCACGAAAGCCAGCGGGGCAAGGAACGGTCCCAGGGCTGACGCGTGCGAAAATGCTACAAAAAGGGCAGAACTGATAGCCTTTTGTTAACACTTCACAATTCGTCCCGGGAGCGGGGACCATTGATGTGTGCCCATGTATCACAACCGCTATGCGCTTCCGTAGTTGTCTTTTGGGTAGGCATTCTCGCTTCGGTCTCGTGCTCAAGCACCACGGCTAAGCCCGACGACAACGGTTCGGGCGGCAGCGGGGGCCAAGGCTGACGACGACAGCGGGGGCGGGGGTAAATCCGGAGGTGAGGGCGGCGGCGCTGCGGATGGAGGTTCGGCGGGTCAGTCCAACGCAGGCGGTGTCGCAGGTTCTGCGGGCGGCGCTGGCGCGGGGGGGGCCGCCGGCGGTTCGGCAGGCACCGTGGCTCAGGGCGGTACCGCGGGCATGGCGGCCGTGGGGGGCACGTCGGGATCGGCGAAAGACCCCGATCTCTTGGGTTACTGGAAGTTCGATGAAACCTCGGGCACCACCGCGAGGCGCTCTATGCACCGGATACAAATCACCATCATGGCGTGGGCCCAGTATCGCGGCCGCGCCGACGCCGATGAATTCAATTGGATCATGACCCGCCGAATCGGCGCCACGTCCGCGGAAATGTTCGGCGTTGGTCTGTTCTTCGGCAAGCCTGCGATGGTGCTCAATCAGGCCTTCTTGACCGAAGGCGGTCCATTGGTTCCCACAGGTAACCAATGGCTGCACTTGGCCGGCACCTACGACGGCTCAAAACAGCGCGTGTACCTCAACGGGGTGGAAGTGACCTCTATAGATGCCGCTCGTGGTTTCCCGCCCGAGAACAATCCCCTCATCATCGGCGGCAGTCAGAACCTTGGTGAGATGGAAGAGTATTGGCACGGCCAACTCGACGAAGTTCGCCTTTATAAACGCGCTCTGACAGCGGCAGAGATCAAGAAGGTGGCCGGCCTGCCTTAAAAACGCTTTCGAAAGCGGGTCGCATACCTGTATATTCGTTCAGGTATGTCACCCTCCGGCAGAGGACCCATTTTGGGCCGAGGCGCCACCTCCGATCCTACACCCAGGTACCTCCCCGTGGTGCAAGAGCGGTTCGACCCGCAATTGGTGGATGACGGCTGGGGTGTATTGGACGAAGCCCCGCCTGCTCTCAAAACCATCGTCACCACCGAGCACACGCGCAGCCCCATCGCGCACAACGAATCGCCCGACGTTCCGTTTTCCGCGTCGCTGAACCCTTACAAAGGCTGCGAGCACGGCTGCATATATTGTTTTGCACGGCCCACTCACGCGTATTTGGATTTGTCGCCGGGGCTCGATTTTGAAAGCCGGCTGGTGGCCAAGCCTGAATTGCCCGACGCCTTGGACAAACTGTTCCGGAAGCGGTCGTGGCAGCCGCAAGTGATTGCTGTTGGCGCCAACACAGATCCGTACCAACCCATCGAGCGCAGCTGGCAAATCACCCGCAAGGCGCTTGAGGTGTTTTCCAACTTTCGCAACCCTTTGGGCATCATCACCAAAAACAACCTTGTGCTTCGCGATCTGGATTTGCTGGTGCCATTGGCACAACAGCAATTGGCGCATGTTTTTGTGTCCCTCACCACGCTCGATCGAAATTTGGCGCGGAAGATGGAACCGCGCGCCGCCAGCCCTGACAAACGCCTGGAAGCCATGGCGGCGTTGTCACAGGCCGGCGTCCCGGTGGGCGTGATGGCCGCGCCCATGATACCCGGCATCAACGATCACGAGCTGGATCACATTTTGGCCGCGGCCAAACAAGCTGGCGCCGTTACCGCAGGGTACGTGATGTTGCGGTTGCCGCTCGAGATCAAAGAGCTATTTGAAGGCTGGCTGGAAGCGCATTTTCCAGCTCGAAAGCAAAAGGTTCTCAACCTGATTCGGCAGGCCCGTGGCGGCGCCCTGTATGACGCGCAATTTGGCACCCGCATGCGCGGCGAAGGCGTGTATGCCGATCTCATGCAGCGGCGATTTACAGCCGCAAAAGCGCGTTTGAAATTTGCCGGCATGGCTCCGCTTCGCACCGATTTGTTTCGTGTACCGCCCGCCGCGGGCGATCAGCTGGGTCTCTTCGGTTAAGGCTCACCCCCGCGATACCCTGTGTCGCGCGCAAAACGGCCCAAAATGCCCTTGACCGTGACGTCCAATTGGCTGCCCTCGAGGTAGTTGGCCGGCGCCACGAAGTGCACACGATCTTCGGCCACCAAGCGATACACCTTGTTCTGGTAGGGCTGTTCGTGAAACTTATCCGGATCAAATACAGCCACCGAATGCCCGCCTTGATGGCGTACCATTTTCATAGAAGGGATGTCGGTTTCGCCATCACCAATGAAGATCATGCGCGAAAACGGCACCGGGCGCTCGGGCAAGGGCATCCACAGATTCACCCGTTCATTGTCCCAACTGTTGTGAACACCTTTGTTGATGCGAAACAGGAACTGGGTCTTGGTGGTGTAGTTGATGGCCACGCCCGGCCAAACTGCTTCACCGTTTTCGTCGTAAACGTACTTGGACGCATACACCATTTTGAAACGGGGGTAGATCTCGCACCCCCGAATAATCTCGTAGTTGCCGGACGAGACAACATAGTGATCCAGCTCAAGCCCGCGGCTGGTCGCAAACGCGTTGATGCGATCGAACCAGGTGGTGACGCCCTCGAAGAAGGGCACTTGGTGCCCATGGCGCTCTAGCGCCTGCCGCGTGATGGGGCGGTTGTGCGCGCGCGCCGCTTCCAGCATGCGCCACATATAAATCAGAATTTCGTCCGCGTCGTTGGCCTTTGCCCGCGCCTTCACGTCATCCCAAAACGCTGGGATGTCCAACTGAAGCTCAGGCAGAAACCCGTGTTCTTGAACATTGCCCCGGGCCAGGGTTCCGTCGAAGTCGTAAACAATGGCGGTGCGTGCGGCGGTCATGTGGCGGGCCATCTTAGCAGCCCTGGCGGCGTGCAATGTCGGTGCTTATGTGCTGTGCTTGCCGCGTGAAGCCCACCGTTGTCGTCCTGCAACACGTGGCCATGGAAGGCCCCGCCCGCATCGCCCACGCCGCCGCCCGCGCGGGTCTGCGGATCGAGGTTGTGCGGTTGCATGAGGGGCAACAGGTGCCGAGGGTGAATCACACGGACATTTTGGTGGTGATGGGTGGGCCCATGGGCGTGGCGGATGTGGGCAGCGAAGCGTTTGCCTTCCTGGCCGCCGAAGTGGCTTTGCTGCGGCAGCGGCTGCAAGCGCACGCACCCTGCTTGGGAATCTGTCTAGGCGCTCAACTCTTGGCCCACGCCGCCGGCGCGCGCGTTTATCCCAACACGCGGCTTGATGCTCTGGGCGGCAGCGTGCCCGTGATCGAGTTGGGGTGGGGTCCCGTGACATTCAACAATTCTGGGCAAGAGGCTTGTTTTCAAGGTCTAGGCACATCGAGCCTGATGCTTCACTGGCATGGTGACACTTTCGATGTGCCGGCCGGGGCCGTGCATCTTGCCTCCACACCCGTTTGCAAGCACCAGATGTTCCGCATAGGCACACGGATTTTCGGTCTGCAGTTTCATTGTGAGGCAGACGCCGAAACCGTGGGCAAATGGGTGAATGCCGACGCCGACTACGTGCAGCGGGCCCTGGGGCCCCAGGGACAAGACATCGTTAGGGCGCAAACACGCGCGCTGCCGGCCACGCAAATGCAAATGGGCGATCAGCTGCTCGACAATTTGTTCGGCTGCATGCTGTCCTGATGTTGGACCTTTCGCGCACGACCGGCATCCAAGGGATAATGGGAAAGCTTGTGGATGGGGTTTGGAAGGACGTTTGGTACGACACCGCCTCGACGGGAGGCCGCTTCGTGCGCAGCGAAACCAAGTTTCGATCGCAGATTGTGTCCGATCCAAACGCCCCGCATCCAGCCGCCGCAAACAGATATCACCTGTACGTCTCGTACGCATGCCCGTGGGCGCATCGGGCGTTGGTGGTTCGAGCTCTCAAACAGATCGAGTCACTCGTCAGCGTGTCCGTTGTAGAGCCGTTGATGCTGGAAGACGGCTGGACCTTCAGCCCACAGCACCCAGATCATGTGGGCCAGCGGGCATTTTTGCGTGATGTCTATACGGCCGCCGATCCCAAGTTTAGCGGCCGCGTGACGGTGCCGGTGTTGTGGGACCTGGAACGCAAAACCATCGTCAACAACGAGTCGGCTGAGATCATTCGCATCTTCAACAGCGCCTTTGATGGCCTGGGTGCGGCACCTTTGGATCTTTATCCCGAACCTCTGCGCGCCGAAATAGACGAGCTGAACGACCAAGTTTATTCCAACGTGAATGACGGCGTCTACAAAGCGGGCTTTGCCACCACGCAAGCGGCCTACGAAGAGGCCGTCACAGCGCTTTTCGAGACGCTTGATATGTTGGAAAGCCGCTTGGAAGGCGTAGATTATTTGGTCGGCAACACATTAACGGAAGCGGACATTCGCCTGTTTACCACTTTGATTCGCTTTGACAGCGTGTATCACGGGCACTTCAAGTGCAACCTTCGGCGTCTGGTGGAATACCCCAATCTGTGGCGGCTGACCCGACGGATTTTCCAATTGCCAGGCGTGGCCGAAACCGTTCACTTCGACCACATCAAGCGGCACTATTATGCCAGCCACCGGAGCATCAACCCCACCGGCCTGGTGCCTTTAGGCCCCAAGCTAGATTTGTGGATGCCCGTGGCCTAAGCAGGGCTTTGCGACCCGAGTGGCTTGCGCCGGGCGAAACTAAGACAACCGAGCCCTGTGCCACTCAGAAATCTGAGGCTCCATACAACGAATGGGGACCTCGTGGCCGTCTAAGTGTTGAGAAACACTGGCCGAGGGGTCACCTTTGCCACTGGAACAGCCATTGCTTGCTTCCCGAGGGACCCATGCAGCAACATCTCCGCAACAACTTGGCTCTCGTGTTTTGCTTTTCGATCGTGGCCTGGGGGTGCGGCGGCGCCGGCGGCATCAATCCCGACGACGATTCGAACGGCGGCGGATCCAGCGGCGGCAGGCCTCACTTTGAAGCAGGTTTTCCCGTGCCTGCGGACGGTGGCTTTGGTGGAGTCGGAGGCGGTCCCCAGTTTGACAGTGGCGCCGGCGGCGGCGTCACTTGCACGGTGAACGACGAAAAACAGTGCGGGGGCGGCTTTTGCGAATTTCGCGAGGGCAGTTGCGGGACGCTGACCTTCCTCTCGGGTGGCAGTTCTGGAGCCAGCCCGCCCGCGCCTCCCGTTGATGTTGGTTTTTGCCAGAGCAAACCTCAAGCGTGTCCCGACATTTTTGCCCCGGTTTGCGGTTGTGACGGAAAAACGTACAGCAACGATTGTGAACGCAAAGGCAACGGCGTGTCCAAGCGATTTGACGGGCGCTGCGAAACCCCGCAAATGAAAGTGGCTGAAGGCGGCGCTTGCGGCAAATTTAACCCTGAAGTTGAATTCGTTTGTGAAGAAGGCTTGTTTTGCGAATTCGACGCCCGCTCCTGCCGGATGCCCAACGCGCGCGGCGAGTGTCGTCGTCGGCCCATCGCGTGCCTAGCTGTCGTCGCACCCGTGTGCGGCTGCGATGGCAACACCTATTCAAACGATTGCCTGCGCCGCCAAGCTGGAGCGTCATTCGCAACCACCGGCGCGTGCGCGCCTCCCGGAGCTCAACTAGGAGAAGCGTGCGGTGACGCCATCAACGTTGACTGCGCCCAAGAGCTAATTTGCGATCCCGCGCCCCACCAATGTTCCATGCCCCGGTTTGTGGGCAGCTGCCAAAAATCGCCCGGTGGCGTATGCACGCGCGATTCTGTCCCCGTGTGCGGCTGCGATGGCCGCACCTACAGCAATGACTGCGTTCGCTTGAGCGCGGGCGTTGGCAAAGATCACGACGGCGAATGCAAAACCATTCGCTTCGTGCAAGCGGGCCTTTGGGGCGGCGTCTCTGTGGCGTTGGAAGCGAAAGACCCACGGCAAGGCGGCGCGATGCGCTTTGACTGCGGCAGCGCAAACATCTTGTCGCCCCTGCAGCTTGAAGCCAATGGCAGCTTCATGTGGAAAGCGCAGTACACGTTTACGGGTGGCGGCGCCGCGACAACGAGGGATATGATTCTGTCAGGTGCCGTTGACACCTCGGGCCGGCGCATGAAGATGTCGATTCAGCTGGTGGGATCTATGAACCAAACCACGGTGGAATTGGAGCTTGGGAGTCAGCCCAGCTTCTCGCTCTGCCTGTAAGGTGCTACGCCAGGCCGGGAAAAACATTCTGCACGTCATCGTCTTCATCGATGGCCTGCAAAAACGCTTCGACCTCAGCCAACTTTTCGCCGTCCAAACTTACTGGGTTTTTGGGCCGCCACCCTAGAATCGCTGAGGTGACATGCCACCCTGCCGCCGCCAAAGCGCGGTTCACGGCGTCAAGATCGGCCGCTTCCGTAAAGAAGCGGTGACCATCTTCATCGTTGCTTTCCACATCCTGTGCACCCGCCTCAATGGCGGCCTCCTCGGCGTCTTTTCCGGCAGGCCCTGTGGCTTCGATGATTCCCACATGTTTAAAATCCCAAGAAACGGCGCCTGACGTGGCCAGTTGACCTTTGCGAAACAACATGCGGACGTTGGTGGCTGTGCGATTCTTGTTCTCGGTCAGGCATTCCACAATCACCGGAACTTGGTGCGGGCAGAACCCCTCGTACGTCACGGTTTCATAGTGGGCGTTGTCATCAAGCAAGCCTGCGCCCTTTTTTATGGCGCGTTCAAGCGTGTCGCGCGGCATTGAGGCCTTTTTCGCAGCGTCAATCGCCATGCGCAGACGCGCGTTCATGTCCGGGTCGGCGCCAGAACGCGCCGCCACCATGATTTCCTTGGCCAACTTCGTAAACACGCGGCCCTTGGCGTCCGCAGCCGCCATGCGCCCTTTTTGTTTCCATTGCGCGCCCATAAGCAGCATTCGTACCGCACCGGGGGCGCCAGCGGAAGATGGGATCGCCGTTTCTTGCGCGAAACCTGCCCCAGGGTTTGGTTGACAGGAACGCGCCGGCTTCGCATGCTCCCTGCATGGCGGCGTGGCGAGGGATCCAAGAGGCAGGCAGCCCCGCCAACGACCTTTTGCAGGCGTATTTGCGCGTTCGGAGCCACACCGAGAATTTGGCCGCACCGCTGTCGCCAGAAGATCAGCAGCTGCAGGCTATGCCCGACGCCAGCCCCGTGAAGTGGCACCGCGCGCACACCACTTGGTTCTTTGAAACTTTCGTGCTCATCCCGCTGGGCTTTGCCCCCTACAACGCCGACTGGGGTGTGTTGTTCAACTCGTACTACGAAGCTCTCGGGCCGCGACATCATCGCCCTTTGCGCGGGCTGTTGTCGCGACCGCAAGCGCAGGAAGTGACGCTTTGGCGACGGCACGTGGACGAAGCCATGTGCGGACTGCTTGAGGGCCCCCTATGCGATGCTCCGCAGTGGCAGGCGATCGTGCAATTGGGGCTGGCACACGAGCAGCAACATCAAGAGCTGTTGCTTACCGACATCTTGGCTGCATTTGCGCAAAATCCGCTGCAGCCTGCGTATTGTCCCGCGCCGCCCGCCAAGGGCACGCCGGCCATGGCGCTCACTTGGACGGAACATCCAGGCGGTGTGCTCGAGGTGGGCGCCGATGACAATGTGTCGTTCGCGTTCGACAACGAACGGCCACGACACCGCCAGTGGCTGCAGCCCTTTGCGCTTGCGAACCGCTTGATCACCGTGGGCGAGTGGGTGGCCTTCTCGGCTGATGGTGGGTACCAAACGCCTTCGCTGTGGTTATCGGAAGGCTTGGATTGGGTGCGCTCTGGAGGCGCCCTGGGCCCCGCATACACACGACGCCAGGGTAACGAGGTGACTGTGTTTGGCCTTGCTGGCACGCGCGTGGCCAACCATGACGAACCTATCTTGCACCTGTCTTTTTTCGAAGCCGAAGCCATGGCCGCGTGGATGGGTGCAAGGCTTCCGACCGAAGCCGAATGGGAAACGTTGGCAGCCACAACCGCTGCGCCCACAGCATCAAATGAACAAATGCCCACAGGCGTGCCCGAACCCGCTGCCACAACAGACCTATGCGCGCTTTATGACAGCGCTTGGCAATGGACACGTTCCAGCTATGCACCGTATCCAGGGTTTCGGCCCGCCGCCGGCGCGATAGGCGAATACAACGGGAAGTTTATGGTGAATCAACAGGTGCTCAAGGGCGGCAGTTTGTTCACGCCCCTCGGGCATTCGCGCCCCACCTACCGCAACTTCTGGCACCCGCACACCCAATTTCAGGCCACGGGCGTGAGGCTGGCACGAGACGTGTAGGACACGAGTAAGACAACGAGTAAGACAACGAGTAAGACAACGTGTGAAGACATTGGATCCGATATGAATTTCGCAAAGCACCACACACAGGCCGACCATGTCCAGCCGGGGTCCGTTGAAGACTTAGCAATGGCCACCAAAGAAGGGCTCCAGCGAAAACAAAAAGCGCTGCCGCCCTGGATGTTTTACGACGACCACGGCTCTGATCTCTTCGAGCAGATCACGCAACTTCCTGAATATTACCTCACCCGCGCTGAGCGACAGATTTTGCAAGATCACTCCGACGAAATCGTGGCGGTGGCGGCGCAAGGATCCCCAGCGTCACTGAAGGTGGTTGAACTGGGTGCAGGTTCGGCCACGAAAACGCAATGGCTGCTTGACGCTGTGGTTCGGCGCCAGGGCCGTTGCCTGTATTTGCCAATTGATGTTTCCTCCGCGGCGCTGGAGGGCGCCACTGCGCGGCTGCGGCGCGAGCTGCCAGCCGTGGAGGTGCAACCGTTCGCGGGAACACACATGGCCGCCCTCCCTGCAATTAGAAACATGGGTTCCCGCCGCTTGGTGCTTTTTGTCGGCAGCTCGGTAGGCAATTACAGCGACGACGAAGCCATTGAACTGCTTTCGGCCGTTGCCCGTCAATTGCAGCCGGGGGCTGGGCTTCTGTTGGGCACAGATCGCCTTAAAGACGTTGAGACCATGCGACGCGCTTACGATGACAACGCAGGGGTCACTACCGCGTTCAACCTAAACCTGTTGGTCCGTCTCAATCGTGAGCTTCAGGCAAATTTCGATCTGAATGGCTTTTGTCATGAGGCGCGATGGAATGAAGACCAAAGCCGGGTTGAAATGCACCTTGTCAGCACCAGTGCACAGCGTGTGCGCATTCCCGCCTTGGGCCAGTTCGCGTTCCAAGCAGGAGAATCCATTCACACCGAATGCAGCACCAAGTACAGCCAGGCACACGTTAACGGCATTTTGAACGCCGCCGGGTTCTGCCTTGTAAAGCGGTTCAGTGATTCACAAAACTTGTTTGACCTTCATCTGGCGCGCCGCACCAATGCGGAGGTTTGAACGCTAACCTAGTCAAACGCGGTGGAAGTGGGTGGGAAACCCTGCACTTGCCACCAGGCGATCTTCATTGAGGATCCGGATGCAAACGCCCGCATGGCGCCCCCCCACCCCGCTGACCCTCGCCTGTTTTCGCCATCCGATTCTCCCAGGTGCGATACGGCCGCCCAGCCCCCCACGAAAGCGACCGTCGCCCACTTTTCTTTTAATTCCGCGAACTTGCCCACATCCCCTAGGGCAGCTACTTTGGGTACACTTCGGCAAATGTACTATTCGCGCTTAGCTTGCGTGGCGGCTGTGGTGGCCACCATGAGTTCGTGGTCCAACAAGGCTTTCGCCCTGGGCGAAGCCATAACTGACATACGAATCCGGAACAACAACCGCACCGCTGAAGACACCATCCGATCCATCGCCGGCATCGAATTGGGCGAGGAAATTGACGCCAACACGCTGGAACGCGTGCGGGATCGTCTGAACACGGCTGGGCTTTTCGCCGATGTGGATGTGTTCTGGGAGCCTTACCGATCGGGAGCCCGCGTGGTGATTTCGGTCCGCGAAAAGTTTCCCTGGGCCCCCATCCCCACCTTCTCATTCACCGAAGGCAACATCTCCTTTGGTGCGGTTTTGGTGCATGGGAATCTATGGGGCAGTGGCAAACAAGCGGTCATTGGAGGCCGAATCTCCGACGTGAATTCGGGCGCCCTGCTGGTTTACCGCGATCCCGCCATGTTCGGGTCGTGGTTCTATTGGGAAGTGCAAGGCGTGTTTCGCGACCAACAACTGCCCGAATTCGGCCTAGGAGACCTTTATTCAAACAAACCTCTGCGCATCAACAAGCTGCGTTCGTTTGGGGGCTCGGCCCGCTTGGGCGTGGCGTGGTGGCGCCGCATACGCACAGAGGTAGGCTGGGAGTTTTCAAACTGGCGCT
>JBBSJE010000011.1:0-57263 GCA_038257535.1 Polyangia bacterium | reverse complement strand
ATGATTTGGAGGTTCGTCAGCACCGCACTTCGCCGCGCCTTGAATATGAAACGCAACGATCTGAATGTGGATCTCGCGAAGCTTCTGGGTGACAACAGCTTGAGCATGAGCACGTTGCCCATGTTGGGCATGGGCCGCGATGTTCCTGATGGAAAACTTTTCCTCAAACGCGATCAGCTGGAGTGCTCGTGGAACATGAAGACCTCGAAGGAATTTTTTCACCGCGTGCGCGACAACATGGAAATTCTGTCTAAAAACTTAGGCGCTGAGTTCAAAAATAACCCTTTGTGGTGGACGAAAACCTTGATCACCGTGCACCCGCTGGGGGGCTGCCCCATGGGCCGCAACCCACAAGAAGGTGTGGTGGATGAATACGGTCAGGTGTTTGGAAACCCTGGCTTGTACGTGGCCGATGGGGCGGTGATGCCGGGCCCCGTGGGTCCCAACCCCAGCCTCACGATCGCCGCACTGGCCAATAGGTTTGCCGATCGCCTGCTTGAATCGCCTCAGGGGGCGTCCGCATGACGGCCATAGGACATTTGTCTACCGGCTTGTGGCTCAAAGGTCGGTTTCCGCGCGCGCCGTTGCCCTTGTTGCTCATCGCGGCCGCCCTGCCCGACATCGTTTGGGCCACCTTCAACCTCATGCGCCACCCAGGGCAAGCGCCGCTGGAAGTTGTGCAGGTGGCAAGCCCGTTTTCCTTCATTGGCGACCAGCATCTGTTGCTGCAACCCTGGTCCCACGCCCTGCTCAGCAATCTGCTTATGGCGATGCTGTTGGCCGGGCTTACGTTCGTGGCGTATCGCGATCGCCATGTGGCATCCGCCGTGGGGCTGGCCGTGGTGGGGCATTGGTTGCTTGATTTTTTGGTTCACGATGCGGATGTCACGTTATGGCCGTCGCAAACCGCGCAGCCCGTGGGACCACCGTTTGTCTGGGACGCAGCCCATCCCAAATTGGGGTTGTTTTCCACTCAGCCGCTCTTGGGCTTTGCTCTGCAAACACTGGTGGTGCTGGCTTGCACGGCGGCGTTCTTGCGCGCGTTCCCGATCGCTCAGCAGCGGGGGCGCTTGAAAATGTTGGTGGGCATGACGCTGCTGTCAGCCGCCTCGCTGCCCATCTTTTTGCCGGGCGGAATGACACAGATGATAGGTGGTTCCACGCAGTTGGTGCTGGGGGCGGCGGTGGAAATGCTGGTGGTGGGGTGGGCAGTTTTGGCGCTGTCACGCTGGGCGGTGGGGCGCAACTTGGAACAAGGCCCTTTGTCACGCGGCGACGACGAAGCGGTGGTGTTTGTTCACCAATTGCTCAAGGCCACGGGACTTGCGTGTTGGTTGCTTGCAGGCGTGTATCTGCTGCAAAGCATGTTGGACGCTCAGGCGGCGCCGCATGTGGGCTGGACCTCCGTGGTTATGGCGTTGCTATTTGTGTTCACAGGACGCCGCCTGCTGCAGAAAAATCCCTCCGCTTTGTGGTGGGCCGCAGCCTTGACGTTTTTTGCGGGCCCACTCGTGCGCGTGCTGACGGATGTAGGGCGCCTGGGTCCCACTTTGTTTTTGCTTGAACTTAGCTTAGCGGTGGCGGTGGCGGTGTTCATCCGCACGCTGTTGCAACGCAACCTAGCGCTCTAACGGATCTCCTATGGCCTTGCCCGGCAGTCCCTCCCCCATTCTCAAAGACCGCCCCTACACCGTTGCCACCCGCAACAGCGGAACCCTCACCACCAGCTTGCATGCGCTGACCACGCCCGATGGCATCAGCCTTTCGGTGTCTCGGCTCGCACAACCTGGTGCCAAGGACGCGTGCCTGCTGATCCACGGATTAACCACGTCGTCGGATATGTACGTGATGCCCGAGCACTACAATTTGGCGGCCTACCTTCACGATCAAGGCTACGACGTGTGGCTCGCGGATTTTCGCATGAGCAACCATTACGCCTACAACACCGAGGGAACATTCACCTTCGATGACATTGGCGCCAACGACTGGCCCACCATCGTAGAATTCATCCGCCGCAATGTGGGCGAGGCGCGCTTACACGTGATCTGCCACTGCCTGGGCTCGGTGACCTTTCATCATGCGCTCTATGGCAAATCGGTTTCTGGGATCACCAGCGTAATTTCCAACAGCGTGTCTTTGAACCCGCGGGTGCACCCATGGTCGGCTGCGAAGCTTCTCTGTGCACCCTTTCTCGTTGACAAGGTTTTGCGGCTTTATCATGTGGATCCACGTTGGGGGCAGCCCGATGTGCCTGCGCCTTGGGTGGGCCGCGCGCTCGCAAAGTTTGTGAATCTCACCCACCTGGAATGCAACAACCCCGCGTGCAACCTTGTGAGTTTTTTGTGGGGCTCTGGGTTTCCCGCGGTGTTCACCCACGAAAAGATGGCGCCCGAAACGCACGATCGTTTGACCGAGCTGTTTGGGCCCATTGCGATGCCGTATTTCCGCAACGTAAGCCATGGGGTCTTCAACCACAACACGTTTGGGCGCTACAGCCGCAAACCCGAGCACAAGCATTTGCCCGCCCGATACATCGACAACGTGGGCGAGGTTGTGGTGCCGTCTTTGCTGCTTTCGGGCGAACGCAACCACATATTCCCGGGATCGAATCGACTTACGGCCGATCTTATTCAAGCCAAAGGCATTGCTGGCTACGAGTATCGCGAGCTGCCCGGATACGGCCACCAGGACGTGTTCATGGGCAAAGACTGTGATCGTGAGGTGTTTCCTTTGCTTCACCAATTCATGCAAAGGGTGGGATCGGCATGAGCGAAGTATTTGATGTTGTTGTGATTGGTTCAGGATTTGGCGGCGCCATCACCGCACACCGCTTGGCGCAGGCGGGACGTCGGGTGGTGATGCTTGAACAAGGCAAACGCTGGGCGAAAGATGAGTTTCCGCGCACCATTGGCCGCGTGTCTGAGGGATTCTGGCAGGAGAAACGCGCACCTGGCTTTGTGGAATACCGGGTGTTCAAAAACATGGACGTGATTCAGGGTGTGGGCGTGGGCGGAGGGTCCTTACATTATTTCAACGTGCACATCCGCGCGCCCGAGGCGGTGATCCGCAAAGGCTTCCCGGCGCCATTGTCCCGGCAGGTTCTGGATCCCTATTACGATCTGGTTAAGGCGCGCCTGGAATCCAAGCCGCTCACGCCGCCTGCGGGCAAAGGCATGCCGCCCCGAACTCTTGCGTTTATGGCGGCGGCACAGGCGGCGGGGCGAAAACCGCAGCTTTTGGACATCGCCGTCTACACCGGCGAAGACCGCACCAACGCAGCCGGCGTGAAACAAAGCGCTTGCGTTTATTGTGGCAACTGCATGCTGGGCTGCCACACCCAAGGCAAAAACAGCCTGGACATCACATACATCGCTGAGGCCGAAGCCAAGTTTGGCTTGCAGGTGTGGCCCTTGCACAAAGTAAGTCACATCGAGCCGCGCGCCCAAGCCGAAGGCTACAAGGTGCACTTCAAGGTGTTGTCCCAGACCACGGCCAGTGAACAGGATTCGGGCACTGTTGAAGCCAAAGTCGTGATCGTGGCGGCCGGCACGCTCGGCACCAACGAGATCTTGCTGCGCAGCCGCGATCAAAGCAAAACCTTGCCCAAGCTTAGCCCGCGTTTGGGGCACGGTTTTTCAGGCAATGGCGATCTCTTGTTCGCGGGGGCCATGGATCTGCCGAACATCGTGGATCCCGCGTACGCCCCCAGCATCACCGCGGTGGCTGATTGTTCCACGCCGGAGCATCACATTCACGTCGAAGACTTAGGTTTCCCCGATCAGCTGTTGTGGTTTCTGGAGGGGGCTTTGCCACCGCGACGCAATTGGCTGTCGCGCGTGTGGCGGGTTGCGCGCGCCTACGCTCGTCGATCTTTGGGATTCGCGAACGATGAAAGCCGCGTGAGCGACGAGATTGCCGCGATGTTAGGTGGGGGGCGCACCGCGCGGTTCTTGCCGTATTTGGGCATGGGCACCGACGCCGCTGATGGTCAGCTGCTGTTGCGTGGCGGACGCTTGGATCTCAAGTGGCGCCACCGTGCAAGTTTGAAGATGTTCAAGCAGATGATGGCAGCCATGCAGCAGATCTCGAAGGCGGCAGGCGGCCGGTATGTTTCAAGCCTGCTGTGGCGCTGGCCTCTGCGCAAACTGCTTACCGCGCATCCTTTGGGCGGTTGTGGCATGGGAGATTCCCCCGACAACAGCGTGGTGGATCACCGTGGGCAAGTGTGGCAGTACCCGGGCCTTTACGTGGCTGATGGCGCTTGCATTCCCGCGGCACTTTCAGTGAACCCATCGCTTACCATTGGCGCCGTGGCCGAACGTGTCGCGCATTGGATGCTGCACGATTGCGAATACACAACCGCCAACAACGATTCGTTGTCTGCTTAGGAAGCCTGTCATGCTCGTGTTGCCAACCCCCAATAACCCCACGCACCTGCGCGAACACTACGATGTTTTGATCTTGGGCGCAGATCTTGGCGCGGCGGTTGTGGCCAGCCGTCTGGCGGCTTCAGGAAAGCAGGTGGCGGTGTTGCTGCGAGACGCGGCGTTGAGCCGCGACGCTTCGTGGGGCCAACGTCCATTCGCTCACGCTGACGGCGCCTTCGCAAATCCTGCATGGCCAGAAGCGCTTCGTACCGAAGTATCGAGTTTGACGCAAGCGCTGGCGCGTGTGCAACAGCTATCGGGCGATCTGAATAACGAAGGTGACCTGACCGCGGCGCTGTTGGGCGATGCGGCGGCACGCGGGGCGCACATCTTCGTGGGCTGCGATGCAAAGACGTTACAAACGAGCCAACACGGGTTCCGCGTGGGCTTTGCGCTTCTGCACGTGGGCCGAGAGCTTTTCAACGCGCCCCCCTTGTTTGTGAATGCCGCACAGGTGGTGGTTTCATTGGGCGCACAATCGGGGCCTTGGCTCAAGGCCACGGGCCTCACGTTGTCGGCCACGGTGGGCGCCACCTGCGCTATGGGCAGCACCGGCGAGACCGGGGGCAGCGATGCCCAGGGGCGTGTGTTCACAGGACAGGGTGTGGACATACACCGTGGGCTGTTTGTGGCGGGTTCGGCTTTGTGTCCGTCATCGGTGGGCCTATGTCCCACGCTTTCTTTAGCCGCGATCGTTGATCGCAACGCCACTTTGTGGAACGCGCCCACGGAGCCCCTTGCCAGCACGTACACGCCGCTGCCTGCGCCCCCCCCGCCCGCCGCCGCAGGTTTGCATTTCACGGAGGCCATGAAGGGCTTCGTGTCGTCACACGTCACCGCAGGCGGCGCGTTCGAGGCTGGATTCCGGCGCGGCAAACAAGACAATTCGGCGCTGGTGTTTGTGCTGACCTTGGCCACCGACAGTGTGGAGGGCATGAGCCGCGACCCGAAACACCCGGCGCGTTCGGTGGGCACGGTGGTGGCGCCTGCGCTTGATGAAAAACCGCTGCTGGTGGCAGGCGGGGACTTCAATTTGTTCGTGGATCAAGCAGATGGATCCCGTCGGATGAAGTACCGCATGCAGCTGATTTGCGAAAACGGTCGGCGCTTTTTCTTCGACGGCTTCAAAGTCATTCGTGACGATCCGGGCGTGGATGTTTGGCCTGACACCACCACGCTGTACATCACAATCTTCGATGGCCCCACCGACGCAAGCCCCGTGTGGGGTCGCGGCATGCTGCACATCGCCCCCGCTGACTTTGCCAAGCAGCTCACCACCTTCAAAGCCTTTGGCGCCCGCAACAGCTGGCAGAAGCTGCGCGCGCAAGTGGCGTTTGGTCGGCTGTTTTTGGGCTCGTTGTTCGAGACTTATGTTGGCGCCGCCGCCTTTCTGCCCGACGTTCGCAAACCAGGCGGGCTGGCCAAGTTGTTTGCGGCCAAGCTGGGGTGGGTGGTGTTTTCGCTGGCGGCTGTGCTGTTGTGGATCTGGCCGTGGCGGCCGGGCATGTTGCGCAATCAGGCGTGGGTGGCCCCTGATGTGGCAGCCCAGCTGCCCGCGGCGCCACCGGTGTTGATAAGGCATATGGAAAGCTTGGTTCCGTTTGCCCGCATGTGGCAGGGCCTGCAGCTTGACGAGGCGAACACGCACACCGAAGCGCTGACCTACCATTGCGATTGGATCCCCGACAACATCGTGCAAACCCATGGCGGAATGGGTGATGTGCCGTTTCATCCTGAAGACATCGAAAGGCTGTCCGAGCCCAACATTCGGCGTGGCTTCTTGAACCTTACGCGCATTCGTGACGGCGCAGGCCGCGTGGTGGGCATTGGCAGCCAGCTCGAAACCATCATCGTCAACCGAGGCGCGCTTAGCCGCACCAGCATCGACGCCTACACCGACTGGACACTGCTGTTTCCAGGGCGTGGCTTTTTGTTCTTGGGACAGGTGGAGGGCGGGCCCGATTTAACCACGCTGCACAACCAAGCGGTGAAAACCAAAACGCCATGGCGAGGCCTGCGCGAGGTCAACAGATCCTTGGGACCGCTTTTGGATCTGCAAGGCATCGTTCACGCCGGCACGGCTGGGTTTCGCAACGCCTTTGGGAGCTTCCGCGAATTTAACATCATCAAAGAGGTTCCTGTAGAAGGCGACACCGTGGCCAACACACGCTACGAGCTGAAGCTTCTTTATGCCCCACCCGCCCCGCACACACCGCCGCAAGCCGCGCGTGACCTAAACCTGCCCGCGCATGCCACACGCGCCCTCAATCCCAACTTGGCCTGGCAGCCAGTAAAGCGGCGCTTTTCCTTTGACCTGGATCAAGATCGCATTTACGAAACCGCCGGCAAAGCGCTAGCGTCGGTGGCGTTTCCCACATCCTTGGGGCCTTTGGTCGACGAAGATCTTGCCTTCGCACGCGTGTTCCTGGCGAAGCTGCGCGACGAACATGGCGCCGTGGCGGGTCTTGCGTTTGCGGCCAGCCACCAGGATTCCGCGGGCCGTCACTATATAACGCAATGGACGCTGCTGATCTCGGGCATTGGAACGCTTTACGTGGCGCCTGACGAGACGGTTGACGCCAAAGCGCCCGCACGTGGGTACTTAGGTTCCGAGCGCGGCTTGATTGTGGGCGGCACGGGCCAGTACTACAACACGGCAGGTGTGGTGACGGAAGCGTGGCCGGGGCCCAATGGCAGGCGCGCCACGATAGATGTTACGCTGCTGACCAGCCAGCTCTGAACCAAGGTCCCCTGCGCAGGGGGTCCTTCTGCGGTATGCCCCGCCTTCCCTGTCAACCTCTCCTTGGTGCTCAGTATCGGGAGGCGAAGCCTCAGGTTCGACCTACCACTTCGATGAGGGCGGCGCGTGCTTCTTCCAGTGTCGAAATCTGTGACGCAAAAGCGAGCCGAACGGGTCGGGGACCGTCTGGCATCGTGACCGACATCTCGAATCCGTAGCGATCGATGCCGGTCATCGTAGCCTCACTGGCTGCTTTCGCCCTGGTAAGGGTTCTGGCGGCGCGAAGGAGCGCTTCTCGATGGTCTTCGTTCATATGACGGATGATGGACCTCGCGTGCGGCAGCATGGGATCGGGACGGGCGCCGTACCAGTCACCTCGAGAGATCCAGGACATCCGGCCGTACCCGCCGATGTAGCGGATAGCTTCAACCTGCAACCGCCAGAAAGCAAAGTCCTTAAATCCGGCGTAGTAGGAGGCGCCGGGGTGGCTTTCGAGAAACGCAGTCCGGGCGTCATCGTCCGGCTGCACTACCGGCGTGCAGGGTCCAAGCAGGGTGACCCGGCCATTGGCAAGCGGATCCACCGCGCCCCCCTCGGCGGCGAGCAAAGAGGCTCGAGGATCCCGCCGCAGGTTTCGGGTGTGCTCGGCCAGCTCACTCAGTAGAAAAACCGGGCTGCCGTCGTCGAAGGCGATGGTCACGAAAGACCCGTAAGGGTATCCGGCGGGATCGCTGGCAAGCGAGCTAAGCGTGCCGGTGGTGAGCTGGGCAACCATCGTCCGGGCCCGCTCCGCATGGCTGGGGGTCGCAACCGCGGTGTCGTAAAGCGGCTCAGGTCCGTTTCCGGAGGGCTGCGCGTGGGCGTCTTGGCTCGAAGTCATCCGTTCATCTTACCAGGGCCCCGAGGTGGCACCTGGCCGCGGACATGTAGCTTTGACGCCTCAACGAGACCGATTCGTCGGAGTGCCGAGGTCGAGACGGCGACGGAAACGCCGCGCGTGTTTGTTTCAGCAACACGCAGCTGGCAAATCCGGAAAACTCACAGAGGCGCCAACACGATTCTGCCCGCACCTCCCGTGCCGCCGTCGCACGCGCTGCTGCCCGCACCGCCGCCTCCGGGCGCTTGGCCTTCAGCGCTGCCGGGAACGCCTCCCGCGCCGCCGGTGGCGCCAGTGCCACCCGCTGCCATGCTTGCACCAGCAGCGCCTGTGTCACCCAAAGACATGATTGTGCCGCGACCACCACCACCGCCGCCGCCACCGCCATCGCCGTTGCCGTTGCCCGCATTTGTGTAGCAGCCGCCTTCGCGCCCATGCTCGCTGGTGCCGTCACATCCGGCACCGCGATCGCCACCGCCACCGCCCCCGTAAACGCTGTTTCCAGTGCCGCCACCCCCACCACCGTAGGTGCTGTTGCCAGGGTCCCCACAACCCTTCACGCGGCCACCGCCGCCGCCGTAAACGCTGGTGCCGCCACTACATGTAGAGCCCGCGCCACCGGCCGGATCGCCGCCTGCCCCCGACACGGCGAGGCATCCGGGTTTGCCGCCGCCGCCCACCACGATTGTCAGCTCTGTCAGCGTTGGAATCGTCACGTCGCTTTGTGCGTAGCCGCCACCGCCACCGCCACCACCTCTGCCGTTGCTTTGTCCCGCGCCACCGCCGCCACCACCACCAGCCACAATATCTACGGTGGCGCCGCTCACCACACGCGAGGAGGCGCCGCCGCCACCGCCGCCGGAGCTTCCGCTAGGCGTGCTGCCGCCGCCGCCCCCGCCGCCGCCCCAAGCGCGAACCCGCAGCTGGCATCCGGCAACCACGCGAAGCCGATAAGTTCCCGGCACCTCGAATGCGCGCGGGCTTTGGCAGGTCCATGCGCACAACGAAGGGGCCCCCTGACAACTCCAGCCCGTTTCCTGCTGGCAACTTGCAGAGCACCCATCACCATCTTGCGTGTTGCCGTCGTCGCATGTTTCGCCGGTTTCAACGGCACGGTTGCCACACACCGGATTTGGAGGGGCCGTGTCCATCGCAGTGGAAGCGTCACCAGCGCCCGCATCGGGCGACACGTTGCCACCGGCGCCGCCACCAGCCGAACCTCCGAATCCACCCGAGCCCCCGCTGCCGCCCATGGGCAAGGTATGAGTGGATGTGCATGCCAAGGCGTCGCCCAAGGACGGCGCCGCACAAACTTCAGGACAGTTCGCACCGGTCAAGCAGCCGCCGCTCGTGCACGCGGTGATGCTGCGAGCAAAGGTGCCCGGACACGCGCAGGAAAGCGATGGGCAACCCGTGGTGGGGCAGCTGGTGCCCGAAGCGACAAAGCCGAACCGGGCACAGCCGGTTGCGGCCGCGCCACCCGTGCCTGCGGAGCCGCCCACGCCTGCGCCGCCACCCGTGCCTGCGTTTCCGCCTGTGCCTGCGTTTCCGCCCGTGCCTGCGTCCGGCTCTTGTTTGCACGCATCGGTCGCTGCGCGCAATTCAGTGGCGCACACACCGCTGGCATAATCCGCACATGATTTGCCAGATGCACATTGCCCAAAGGTGGCGGTCGCTTGTCGGCATGCAATCCCCTGGGTAGGCAGCCGTTGCAAGCAGGCCTGCGTGCATTCCGAGACGGCTTGGCTCTGGGTCTGGCCGAAAGCGCATTCGAGAACGATGCGGCAGCTGGCCTGACATCCAAAGAGCTCATCAGGCGTCACGCCGTCAGAGTTGCTGCATGAGCCGAGCAAAATCAGCAAACCAGCAAGCGCAAATGACCCTAGGCTTTGACGACTGAAAACACCATTTGGGCAAGGCATTGTCTGCCTGCATCGGCGGATTTCTCGAGTGCCTTTATGCGCGATAGCGTCCGCGAATTTGGCGTCAAGTTGCAAGCGCAAGCGAGATATCGTCAAGAGTTGTGGATCGCGGGCTAATCAAGCGGCGACCTTCTTGGGACCTGCTTGAACGAGTGGCAAGAGGTGGCGGCCATCCAGGCGTCGCCAACTTGACTCAGCGAGCATCATGAGGCGATACGCCATGGCGAGGCCGGCAGCGCGTGATCCAGCGCCTTTTGTCACACGCTGACGTAGTTTCACAGTAGCGAATGTTGATTCGATGGGGTTCGTTGTGCGCAGATGTTTCCAATGTTCTGCGGGGAAATCGAAATGCGTGGTGAGCTTCTCAAAATCGCTGTCGAGGGCGGCAGTGGCCTTCGGGTATTTCGCTTCGTATTCGGCGAGGAACTTCGCTCGAATCGCCTCGCAGTCAGCGCGTGTAGGAGAATTCATCATCTCGTGCAACGCAGACTTGGCCTTTGGCTGTAGGCTTTTGGGTAGCTTGTCCAACACATTGGCGATCTTGTGTACCCAGTCGATCCCTGTGCCTCTTCGACTATTCTCAACATTGGTGTGCCTTTCCCGTCCCGCCAAGGACGGCTTTGGTTGGTTCGTTTCCAACCTGAAAGGTACGCCACTTTTAACCCGCTATGCCAATCCACAACTTTTGGTCATATCTCCCGGCCGGGCCCTATGTGATTCCCTGTGTACGCTTCAAAAGGTTCGTTCGGTTCCTTTCAGTTCCTCCTCTCCTCCTGCAACACTCGGTAGATGGTGGCTGGTTAGGCCTTCCATCGCTCGGACTTTCACCGAGCCAGAAGCGCCAAGCTTTGCTTGGCGCACCAACGTGATTGGTGTTCAGCTGCGGGGCCGCCGCTTGGCGGCAACAACTTTTCGTGAACGCTTCTGCGGCCCCGACTGCTGCAACACCTGGTTAGCCAGATGACGCTTGTTCACCTTGCCAAGTGTTGTCGGCAATTCATCGCCCCGCGCTGCGGGGGCATTGGGAATCTTTGCCAGAACAGATGTGAAGGCTTTTCGATCACCGCGGCTAGCCCGCTCCGAGAGATATTTTTCGGTCAGCAAGGCTGAAAGCTTTTCGGCCACAGCCGAGTTGATCAACTGATTGATGGAAACGCCTTCTTTTTCGGCGACTTCACCTAGCTTTTGATGGATCGACTCTGGGAGTCGAAGACTTAAAGTGCTCATCTTTTCTTTCCTAACGTTCCAATGAACTCCCGAGGAGTCTGTACCGCGATTTGGAAGCGCTCCAATCCGGCAAAGTCACGCGTGTTGTGGGTAATGATCGCATCACACGCAGCGGCCACTGCGACTTCCGCCACCATGTCATCGTTGGGGTCCCGCAACATCGGGCGCCACAAAAAGAAAATGTCCTGTCGTTGCGCAACGCTGCAAATGAAGTCGAGAAAGATGCGGACGTCTCCGGGCGTCAACTTACCGGGCGCCAAATTTCGAAGCAGTGCGGATTCGTGTTCCAAGACCAACGGAACCGAAACCGCCACTTCAAACTCTCCCAAACCAATCTGGGATACCAGCGCAAACGACGCGCCTTGTCTGGAGCGCCAAGCCGCGACGAGTACGGACGTATCAATGACGATCACCACGCCTTTTGATAGTATCACGGGTGATACCAAGTTCAAGGGCCATCAAAGTGGAAGTTCTGCGTCTGGCTAACGTGTGAAGTTCAGCTGCGAGGCCTAGTAAGACACCAAGACCGCACTGTCGCTCGCACACCGCTGTACTGTCTAGGTTCAAGTTGACGCACACGGCACCGTCTGCTGCAACGTGAGTTAGCCAGCGGTTGTAACGGGGAGCCAGTTGTCCTGAGCGACCCATGGAAGCCTTGACTATATGTCACAACTGACATATATTTCGTGTGTAGTGAGCCCAAAGGACAAGCCACTTGTTTGGCTAAAAACCGAGGTAAAGACGCCGCCCTTTGGTACTCAAGCCCGCCTTGAGGCGGGGTTCTTACTGAGAATGCTTCAAGCGGGAGAGACTCTGTCAATGCCGCAGTCACGGCCTATGCCCGCGATCGGACGCAGGTGTCATGAGCTGCGAATAGTCGACAAGGATTCGACGTGGCGGCTCCTCTATAGAACGGATTCGGACGCGGTGATCATCGCCGAGGTTTTCAAAAAGAAGACCAACCAAACGCCCAAGAGCGTGATCGAAACAGCGCAGCGACGGCTGAAGGAGTATGACAATGCGTAAGACCAAGCGGACTGCACTCGAAAAGAAGGGCTGGAAGGTCGGCAATGCCGAGGAGTTTTTGGATCTGACACCCGAAGAGGCACGGTACGTTGAGCTGAAGGTCCACCTCAGTGAGTCCCTCCGTAGTCGACGAGAGCGCCATGGCCTTACGCAAACGGATCTGGCAAGGATGATTCGGTCGAGCCAGTCGCGGGTGGCCAAGATGGAGACTGGAGATCCGTCAGTATCACTGGACCTGCTGGTTCGGTCTCTCCTCGCGCTCGGCGCGTCGAAGAAGGACCTAGCAAAAGCGATCGCCGCGTAATCTGGCCAGGTAACGCGCGACTGGCTAACGTGTGACGTTCAGCTGCGGTGCCCACCAAGGCACCAAGACCGCATTGTCGCGCGCGTCCCGGTGGCATGTCTAGGTTCAAAGTGAGGCACGTGGCACCGTCAGTTGCAAGCCTGAGTTAGCCGGCTACCTGCGAATCAAGGCACACGGGTGGGAGTGCCTGAGGCTCAACGATCACCTCCTTCAGTTGTCGGCGGTTCCGCAGGTCGTATTCGACAAGCCACGTCGGGGCCCTGTCCACGAAAAGGGGGCTGCCGGCTGACCTCATGTAGAGGCGACAACTTTGAAGGTCAATGCGCACGTCGGTAGGGTTGCTCTTCTCACCTAGATGCGCAATCGAGTGTTGGGCGCTGTCTGGAGGGTACACGACCGCGACAAACCCGGTCGATGCTACTTCACCCAGTATGCGGCCCTGACAGGTACCTGCAGCCTCGATGAAATGATCCCACTTGCGTGGGGTGGATCGCCCCGCACGGAGTGCCGGAATGCACGTCGCGCGTGCGTAGTAATCGATGAGCGCACCAGTTCTCATGGGTGAGGTCGCACACCCAATGAGAGCTGTGATCATTCCAAGAACGAAAAATTGGGAGCATGCCATGGTTGGGGCTTTTAGAGTCCGTCCAACGTGTGAAGTTCAGCTGCGGTGCCCAGTGAGGCACCAAGACCGCATTGTCGTCTGCATGCAGCTGCCATGTCTAGGATCAAGGTGACGCTCGCGGCACCGGCAGCTGCAACGCAGGGTTGGGCAGCTACTCAACAAGCGCCGGAAACCTCATGGAACGAAGATCGATTCCCTTCAAGCTTGCGCCGCCGTAGTCTCGCAGAAGGTTTGGCGGCACAAGTCGAGTCCTGGTCAGCAGGTCCCAAAGCTGAAGAAAGAAGTGGTGCATCGTATCCGCGCCGGTTGCTTGCATCGACGCGAAGAGATCTCCTCCCCATTCCGAACAGTGCTGCAGATTGTCGAATATCTCGGGCCCTGCGCCCTTTTTGGTCCAATTCATCGTGAATTTTTCCAGAACGTATAAGGCGTTAACACGATGCTCAGGTCGCACCGTAGCGTTGACGGCGACGAAGTCGCGCAGGATGCGGTCTTGTGCCTCTGGCGTCGAACAGTCTAGGTCAGTTCCGTAGCAGACGATGATACCGATTGGCTCCGCAGTAGCGCCGTCCTGCCACTTCGGCATGGCGCGCCTTAACTGCTTGTAAGAAAAAACCTTGCGACAAGCTTCCCACAGAGTGCCCTTGGGCTCCCCAATGAGCCTTCCGCGTTGGTCGGATGCGCCTATCGTCAGACTCTGCTTCACTTCGATGACGCCGTAGGTTGCCTCGTGCGCGAAAAACTTTCGCCTCGAACTGGGTGTGCTCGGAGCCACGAGCAAGGGAGCGAGGCGCGGTTCAAGAAGGACGACATCGCATTCGCCTGCAGACCGGCCCTGGCTGTCTACGACATGGCCCACATCCACGACATATGGTCGAAGAAGCTCGGCCAGCTCCGAGCGAAAGAACTCTTCGAGAGGAATACCGCTTTCCAAGTTGTACTGGCGAGTGGCCAGTTGCGCCTCTCGCTCCGAAAGCAACCGCCTTGAAAAAGCGCGCAACCTCTGCCGGAGAAACTGGTCCGCGAGAATCGATTGCTTTGTGAAGTCCTCTGTATCCATTTCGGTCTGCCCAATGTGTGAAGTTCAGCTGCGGTGTCTATCGAAGCACCAAGACCGCATTGTCGCTCGGGTGCCACTGCAATGTCTAGGATCACGGTGACGCATGCGGCGCCGGCAGCTGCATCGATCGGTTGAGCAGCAACTCACCCATGTTCCTATCTTCCGCCTTCATCCTTAGTACGTTCGTGAATGATTCGGGTGGCGTGTGCGATCGCTCCCGCGGCCACAGAGAAGGTTCCATCTCCCGCAGCCTGAAGCATCCAACCGAAGAAGCCCTGATCTCGGGCAGTTGTGTTCCGCACGGGAGATGCACCTTCAAGGTTAGTAAGTATACGCTTTACGTCAGCACCTGAAGCGTCGTCCGGGATCGGTATGTTCGTGACCAGGTTTTGCGGGCTAAACCCTCGTGCAAGCTCCATTGCCAACTCCTGAACCTTATCTGGTTCGCAATGGATCAGCTTGTTCCTCAGTGTGTTGCACTTTCGGATGAACTCCTGCTCTTTGGGCGAGAACTCATACTGCTCAAACAGGAGGCTAAGCAATCCCGGGCGCGGATTGCCCTTGTAGTGTTTGTCGCCGATATCCAAGGCGACACTGTCAGCAGGACGCTTTCTTCCAACTGTCAGGCGAACCTCCAGTTCGAAGCGAAAGCACGCACGCATTGCGATTTCCCATGGAGGCAAAGCTAGCGCCACACTGAACGAGTCGTTTGCGAACTCAAAAAGCTTGTCGATCGGATCGCGCTCCGTCATGTCCGTCCAACGTGAATTCTACGCTTCTCGCAATACTTTCTCCCAGATCATTCGCGTAAAGGCACCGCATTCTTTGCGTCTCATCTGCGCAGATTCATTGCCCTGCTGGTGCGCGGCGCGTTTTATGGCGGTCCAGGATAACCCGATAAACTGTGCAAGCCGTCCCGATTGCTTGGCGCAGGCAGTGGCCTTCACCTTTGTTCCGAACCTCAAAGACCCAGGGTGTTGGTCCGTCAACGCGCGCGCAAACTTACGGACGCACAAAAGCAGTCATTGTAGGGGGTTCAGCACAAGATCGCCCCAACACCAAAGCTGGCTCTCCGTGTCCACGCCACAGGTGACATCGCCTCGGGAGCCGCTGATTTGTTTCAATTGAACATGGCTTGCCGGTAGTGGGCTTCGCGGCCTCGATGCATGCGCCGACCAACACACAGCGTTGTTGCTCTTCGACAGCCCGCAGAAGTGGCTCGTCCCGGATCCCGCCACCTGAAGCATCGGTTCGCCGGGCGGGCTTATGCCTGGCCAACATACGACCTCTCCATTCTTAGTAACGGCACATGCTCGGCCCGCTGAGACGCTGACCTGTGTGAATCGGGCTTCTTGCGGCGCTTCGGTCGTCAATCGCTCGCGCGAAAAGTCGTAATCACCCCAGCATGAAATGGCGCCATCATGCCTCACCGCGCAGGCCATGTCGTTTTGGTTGATGAAATCAGACACTGACACGTCGATGAATCTGCCCGGCGGCGTGTTCACCAACTGTTGATTGGGGCTCCAACACTGCAGACTTCCGTCGCTTCGGATGGCGCAACCCACGCGCGCAAAAGTGGTGAGCTTCTCGTAGCTGCCGGAGAACGCGGGCTCTGAAATGGGCACACCCCGTTGCGACCAACAGGTGAGCGTTCCATCGCTGCGAATGCCACAGTCAGGCCCACCGCTGGTTGTGCTGATTTCCTTGAACTGACCCTTTGGAACAAGACCTGGGCCCTCACCCCAGCAGGAAAGCGTTTCATCGGGTTTAATGCCGCAAACGCCCTCGCCATTGCCGGCGCTGATCCGGGTGTAGCGATCCACCGGGAACTTGATCCGCCCCCAACACAACAGTTCGCCATCGGTTCTGATGGCACACGTGTGGTGCGGGCCTGCGCTCACCTGAACAAATTCGCCTTCAGGTGGATCACTTTGGCCTTCGCTGTTGGAACCCCAACAAAGAATACCGCCGTTGCGAATGGCACAGGTATGATCGCCGCCGGCGGATACATCGGAAAAGCCGCGGCCAACATGGGCTTTGTTGGCGCCCTCGCCGGAATGTCCCCAACACACAACCGATGTGTCGGTTTTCACACCGCAAGCATGCTGGTCACCCAGCGACACTTTGTTAAATGCGCCCGCCGGCATGTCGAAAGCCTGCCACGAGCAGATGAGCGCTGCGTCCCCCTTGCGAATGCCGCACACGTTGTTGCGACCTGCGCTGATATGATCGAATTGACCCACCGGCACCTCTGCATCCAGATCGCCCCAACACTGCACGGTCCCATCAGGCGTCAGGCCACAAGCAAACGTCTTGTTTTCGGCGCCGCCCACCGTTAACTCCACGAACGCACCAGCGGGAACCAGGTGTTGCGCGAAGATCGCCCAGCATAAGACCTGCTGCGAATCCGCTCGCACACCACATGACCAGCCCCTCCCGGTGGCCACGTACGCGAACGCAACCTCAGGCGGCTGGCTTTGGCCATACCAATTTGCACCCCAGCAAAACAGCCCCCCATTTGCCCGCATGGCACAGCCATGGCCTGAGCGAGCGCTTACAGACACGAAGGACGTAGGAGCATTCGTGGGCAGCAGAGCTGGCGGCAGGGTGATGTCGTCGAACGCATCTGTGCCTGCATCTGGTACCTGCATGTGGGGCATGCGAATCTGCGGCGGGACACGGAGAATGTCGGCACGTGGCGGAGCGGCGTCGGTTGCATCCACCACGGCAATCTCCTCTGCGGCAACATCTTGCGCGGCATCGATTGCGCGTGGGTGATTGTCCGCATCGGGAGCGGCGTCCAATTCGCGCATGGCTTCACCGCAGCCCACCATGTACGCAAGCAACACCATCCCAACAAACGGCTTGTTCATCATGCTCCGACGGCTGAGGCGCGAAGATCCGGCCAATCGTCCGAGTATACAACCAATCAAGGTCCTGATTCTTACTTCGCCGCACCCGCTCAAGCGCGGGCTACTCACGGCCAGCTAGGTGCGCCAGATAGCCCAAAGAGCCCCTGCTCCCTGCGGCCCATAGGTTGCCAAGCATTCAGAGCGAGTTGGACGCTAGGATGTTATGAACAATGTCTATGCATGGAAGACGCTTGGCTTGGACGTTGGTGGCCGTGGCCTTCGTGGCCTGTACGGGGGAGAAGAAGGAGCCTGCGGGGCTCACTTGTCGCATATGTCAATGGGATGAGATGGCCCAGAGCTTCACCCGCAACTGCGTGACAGTAGATGCGGGCTGCGACGAAGCCTATCCCCTCCATGACGCAGGGGGGCTTGCAGGCGACGCCGTCGCCGACACCATGGAAAGATCGCCTGACGCTGCGGCGGATGATGCAGGTCAATCGGGCGACGCCACCGTCCTCACCGTTTTCGCTGATCCCGGAGGGCCTGCGGCACACGAGCCCAACGGCAAAGCCGGATTTTCTCTGTTCGAGATCACAGGAAAGAAGATCACCGAGCACGTAGGCACCATCTATCAGAAGCAGCACCCGGGTTTTGCTCAAGTGTTTCTGCAGCAACCTACCAACCCGCTGACCCAAAACGCGCTCGAATCCTTTTACATTTCTGTGTTGCTCCCCGGCACATTCGCTGCGGGCACTTATCAAAAAGTGGTGGGCGGCCAGCTTGATTTCACGCTAACGGATGGACGTCGCTACACCAGCTCCCTGCCAAGCCCGCAGGCTCCCATCACCGTGCAGGTCCGTACTGATTTGCCCACGGGCCACCTCTACGCCGAGAAGGTGAAGTTCCAAGCTGTCATGGCGCCGCCGGACCTACCGCCAATCTTGGTCGACTTTTACTAAACATCGGACAGTGCCCTCGTTGCTAGGCTCCAGTGCCCGCACCGCGTTGGGTCACGCGTAATAGGAGCCGCGAAACACGTGGTTCATCGCCAAAGCGCAAATGAATTTGAACCCGGTGGCATGTTCACTGCCTTGCAAGTCGAGCGGTGTGCCAAAGGCGCCGTTGCGTCACCATTTTCGCGCTGCGGCTTGTGCAGGGACCGATTGGCGCCTTTGCCTGCGCTCAAGCCGGCCTCTGCACATGACGATACCAATCAAGGGTACCGTGGCGGATCAAGCACAGTTTGCGGGCAAGACTCTCCTGGTGGTTGAAGACGAAGCCGACCTGCGTGAGCCACTCGTGATGATCTTCGAGGAACTCGGTTGCAAAGTGTTCGAGGCGAGCAACGGCGTCGAAGGATTTCAGATTGCCTGCAGGGAATCCCTGGATCTCGTCATTTCAGACATTCGCATGCCCGGGGGCGACGGCATCGAGCTGCTTAAGAACATCAAGGGAAGAGGCGGCTCAACGCCCATTATTCTGATTACGGGATTTTCTCCACTTTCGGCGCAAGAGACTGCGGCCCTTGGAGCGGCCGCCATCTTGGCCAAGCCGTTCGAGGTGTGCGATCTGGAACAAGCGGCCGCACGTATCCTGGCCGCTTGAAACAACTGTGCATCCCGCGCGGGTGTAGATTCAAGCGGTGAGCCGCATCAAGACCTTGCAATCTCTTGCCATGACCGTGCCCATGCGCGAGCCTTTTGGCATCGCCACCGGGGCGCAAATGGTAGCGGACAACGTTCTGCTGAAGCTCGTTTTGGAAGATGGCACGGTGGGACTGGGGGAAGCGGCGCCGTTTCCGGCCGTGAACGGGGAAACTCAAGGGCAGGTGCTCGAGGCATTGCGGGGGCTGGACCAGGCCTTCGCCGGCCGCTCGATCTTGAACCTTCGGCCCCTGGCCACTGAAGCCCGTGTCACGCTTCGCCACACCCCCAGCGCGCTTGCGGCCTTCGAGATGGCGCTGCTGGATGCCTGGTGCCAGCTCGCCCACGTGCCCATGTGGTCGTACTTCGGTGGAAGTGAAACGGCCCTTCGCACGGACATCACCGTGGTCACCGGCACCGTGGAGCACGCGGTGGCATCGGCGAAGCGGGCCCACGCCGATGGCTTCGATGCGCTGAAGCTGAAGATCGGGGGATCGTCACTGAACCACGATGTGGCGCGCATCGAAGCCATTGCCGCCACGTGTCCGCAGGCGCGTTTGATCCTGGATGCGAATGCAAGCTTGACCTCAGACCAGGCCCTGACTCTGCTGCGGGACCTGGGCGCTCTTGCACAGAAGGTGGTGCTGTTCGAGCAACCCACGGCCGCGGGCGATGTGGAAGCGCTGGCGCGCGTGACAAGGGAAGGCGGCGTGCCCGTGGCCGCCGATGAAAGCGCCCGCTCGGTTGCAGATGTGGTGGCGCTGGCAGCAGCGAAGGCGGCGCAGGTGATCAACATCAAGACGATGAAGACGGGTGTGTTCGAGGCCTGGGACATGATGGTGGCCGCGCGGGCGTTGGGCCTGCAGTTGATGGTGGGCGGCATGGTGGAAACGGAGCTGTCGATGACCGTCAGCGCCTGCTTGGGCGCGGGCTTCGGCGGCGTGCACTTCTTCGATTTGGACACGCCGCTGTTTCTGGGCACACGCCCACTGCAAGGCGGATTTGTGCAGACGGGGCCACACATTCAGCTTTCCGGCATCAGCGCGGGGCATGGCGTGCGGTACACCGCGGACACGCAGTCATATCCGCGCTGAGACGCCCGGGGGGGCTAGGTGGAGCGCTACTACCTGCGCGCCAACGTCTCTTCGTCGATGCCAAACACATCGTCGCTGTAAAGCAGCACCGTGCCCAAAGAGATCAGCGCCAAGGCGCCGCCCGCGATGAACGAGATGTTGGCAATGTCTGAAAAGCGTTCGCGTTCGCGCAAGTCTTCTTGGTGATCAAGACGGGTGTCGCCCGAGGTGTTCACCTGAGACAACACGCCGAAGAAGCCGCCCGTAGCCAGCGCCGCCAAGCTCAGCGCGCCCGCTGTGGTGGCCACCCGGGTTGGGGTTTGTCGGCGGCGGGGCAA
This sequence comes from Polyangia bacterium, assembly GCA_038257535.1. Taxonomy (GTDB): domain Bacteria; phylum Myxococcota_A; class Polyangia; order Fen-1088; family Fen-1088; genus JAGTJU01. The sequence continues at coordinate 37,149 of JBBSJE010000011.1, read as the reverse complement.
GTTTTCATCGGTCAAGTTGATGCCCAGGTCTTGCCCAGGCATCACTTCAACCGTGGACACCCAGGGAAAGCGATTTTCGGCCTCCACGCGCACCCGGTGAGGCCCAGGCAAAAGCGTTCCAGAGATCAAGGGCGTGACGCCGAGGTAGGCATTGTCCACCGAAACCCGCGCGCCCATGGTGGCGCTTTTCACTTCAACGCGGCCTGGTTCAACCCGCGGCGTGAACAACTCTGTGGTCCCCGTTTGCACGGCTTTGATCAGCGCTTGCACATCGCCTTCGATCAGCCGGAACACACGATTTTCCACTTGGCCGCTTTCTACGTTGTTAAGCGCCAAACTGAACAGGAACTGCTTGCCGCGGGTGCCCACGCTGCCCGAAACAATCCGACGCACCCCCAAGGACACGGCCGCCCGGCTTAGACACGACATGCTTTCAAGGCAGGCTTGTCCCCGGCCTTCTGAATCCATGCCCAAGCTCATTTGAAATTCTTCCTTGCCCGCAAGCTCAAACGAACCTTGCCGCGCCACTTGGGCTATCACCACTTCGGTGACGTTGTCGGCCAAGTCAGCGGCGGCTTCGCTGGTGCCCAGCACAAGCACGGCCAATTTCTCAGACGCCACGGCTTGCGTAGAAACAGCACACAGGGCCAAAAACGCCAGACTCAATGATTTATTGCGCATGGTCTTCGCCTTTAATAGCCGGGGATGGGAGCACAGCGTTTTGCATCAACGCGATCTTCGCAACGCTTTGATTCGCACTGCTGGTTGCGCTCACAAATCTCGTTCTCGCGCTTCGGCGCAAGACAAACATTGAGGGTTGGCTCACAGAAGCCTTCCTTCGCAAACCGGTTGTTGACGCAATCGGCGTCGTCGCGGCACAAAGCCGAACAAAGCCCAGTTTGGGCTTGCGGCGCCTTGAGGCACTTTAGCCCGCCTATGCACTGGGCGTCGGCCAAGCAGGGAATGCCAAGCTCGCCAGGCCAGCAAATGGGCGGGGAACCCGGCGCCGTGCGCCCTGGAAGCTGCGGAAGGCACATGTGATTCACGCCACCGTAAGCTGGGCAGGTAAGCGTGGGGCTGCAGGGCAACAAGCACAATCCCAAGTCTGTTTGCGACGGACTGAACCAGGCACAGGTTTCGCCCGTGTGACAGTCGGTGTCCCGCTTGCAGACAGCCCCCTTGAAGGCCCGCGCGCCCGCACACACCTTATCCGCGTTGCAGAAAAAAGTGCCATGTTCGCCGTCATACTTGGCACAATCGTCGTCACTTTGACAGCCCACGCTACACACGCGAAAGCCGGCACCAGAATCTACGCAGTCGCCAAACAAACAATCCATCTTGTTTTCGCAGCGCAAGCCCATCAACCCAGGAAGGCAGACATTGGGCGACGCTTGGCTATAAAGCTTCGTGTAACAAAAGTAGTTGGGGGGGCAGTTGCCGTTGGAGTCGCAGTTGGGCACGCAAATGTCTGAAGGCTTTGACTCTTTGCCCACCACGTTGCGCAAGCACACTTCGCCCGGTGAGCAAGAGGTGCCATCAGCTCGACAACCTGATTGCACGCAATAGGTGTGGTCGGTGGCCAGGGGAGCGCTCGGGTAGGTGGTTTTCAGCAGTTGTCCCATACACACACTGCGGACGGGATCGCGGCAATCGGCGTTGCTTTGGCAAGGGCTCAGCGTCATGCAAACCCCCTCGGTGGACAACAGATCTGTGCGCAAACACGACAACTGCGGATGCCCGCAGGAATCGGCGATGGCGGGGTTGCATTTGGTCAGGGCCGCGCCTGACAACCGCTGCGATGACAAAGGCCCTGCGGGCAAACAGGCGACGCGGGCGTCGCCATCAACCGGCACAACCGCGCGATCACAGGACTGCGAACAAAAGTTCGGACCGCCCAGCTGTTGTGCGGCCACGCAAACCATGGGTTGATCGTCAACGTCGGTGCCACAACCAGGATCTTTGGCGCTGGGGTTGCACGAGAACAAACGCTGATGAAATTTGTCGACGTCGACTTGGCAGCTGGCGCACAGAATACATGCGAGCACGCTGAACAACGCCGCCGCAGGAGAATACGGGATGGGGCGCTTCATGTTGGAGGTTGCCTTGGTTTATTTCACGATGCTTCGAATAAAGGCCGCGTCGGGGGCAGACGGGGCCAACTCTAAGTAGCGGCGGTAGTTATCGTTGGCGCGCGTGGTGTCACCCGCGCGCATATAACATTTGCCCAGAAACTTATAAGCGGCGGCTTGCGAGGGATCGCTTTTGCGAGCGTCTTCACCTTTTTGGCAGGCTTGCTGATACTGGCCCTTGCCCAACAAGCGTTGCGCTTCTTGCAAAGCCGATTCAGCGGCGGACAGTTGTGGCGATTCCGCCGCGGTGGCTATTGAAGGTGGAACCAGCGCCGGCGCCTTGGCGGCCACAGGCGCCGCGAGCAAGGGCGCATTGGCAACCGCTTTTTCAACCGCAGCCGGCTTTCCAGACGCGGCGGTTGGCTTCCCCTTTTTTTTGCGCGGCGCCACCTCCGGAGCCGCCGGCGCTTCCGCTGCGGCCGTGGGCACAGGCTCGCTGGGCGGGGCTTCAGGTTGCGCGGTTGCTTCATCGGTTTGCGCGGCCATCACCTTGGGACTTGCGGGTGTGGGCGGGGCCATCTCGGCAGTGGATGCTGAGTTGGGCGTGTGCTCGGATGGCTTGTCTGACTGCAAAGATGGCAGCAACACTGCCGCCCCCGCAGCAGCCAACGCGACCGCCGCTAGCACCAGACCACGCGTTTTTGCTTTCAGCAACGCGGGCGCCACCGTTTGCGTGGTGGGCACGGCGGCCACGTTGGCACCTGTTGAGCCGCCGGGGCGCAGCGCAGAAGATCGCACCCCTGACGACCGGGGGCCGGTACCTAGGGCGGGAACATAAGCAAGCACCTCAGAGACCGCGTCTCGCAGATCTTGGCGGAATTCCGCGGCCGTTTGCGGACGCTTCGCTGGATCCTTTTCAAGCGCTCGCAACACCAGCTCTTCAAGCCGGGCCGGTATGTCGAGCCCTGGCTTGCGCAAAGAAGGTGGCGTTGGAACCTCTCCCAGGTGCATGCTGAGCAGCGCCACGGGCGACGACGACTTGAAAGGCACCCCGCCCGTCAACATCTGGTAAAGCACAACGCCCGCGGCGTAAAGATCTGAACGGCCATCAAGGCGTTCACCCCGCGCTTGCTCGGGGCTCATATATTCGGGCGTGCCACAAATGAGGCCTTTCATCGTTAGCCCCTCCGCCCATGACGAATGCATACCATCCGATTTGGCGATGCCGAAGTCGCACACTTTGACGAAATCAGGATCACCGCGGCGGCTCACCAGCATGACGTTCGCCGGTTTCAGATCGCGATGCACGATGCCATGCTCGTGCGCCTCCTCCAGCGCCGCCAACACTTGATCAAAAATGTGAACGGTGCGTTCAAGCGGAAACGGCCACTCGGTTTCCATGGTGCGACACAGATCGCTGCCCTTGAGATACTCCATGGCGATGAACAGCAGGTCGCCATCCCGCCCAAAGTCGATGATTTGAATGCAATTAGGGTGATTCAATGACGAAGCGTTTTTCGCTTCCAACTCGAAACGCTTGCGCAAGGTCTCGTCGATCAACAGCTCGCGGCGCAGCAGCTTCAGTGCCACGTCCTTGCCCAGGGACAGTTGCTGCGCCTGATACACATCGCCCATAGCACCCGCACCAATCAAACTTGTGATGCGAAAATTTCCCGCGATGGTGCGTCCGATCATAGAGACCGCGCGCGAGGCAGACGAACCCCGCCCGTCCGGATCGGGCGGTTGCTCGGGAGCGTCTGGATCGTAAGCCATGGTGGGCAAGGAAAAACCTGCCGCATGATACCGCAGGCCCATGCGTTTCTGCCACACTGCGCGCGTGACCAGCGCAAAGAGTTCCCTACATCTCCTTGCAGCTCACCACCAGAGCGCCGACCAATCTAAGCTAGCAATGTTTCACAGCGGCAGCGGCAAGCGCACAGGGTGCGCGCCCGGCAAATGCAGCCAGCCCGCGCGCGCAAGAACCCAGCTAGGAACAATCCACAAGTGGGACTCGGTGTCTTGAACAGGCAAACGATAGGCGTTCACGGGCTCTTCTGGTCCCGCGTCTAAAGTCACGCGCGCCCATTGGGCTGGCACCCCCACGCGCAAACCTGGAGCATGGGTTTGGCTTGCCAGCGCCCGTCCCTGCGGTTTTAACAGCACACTGGTGAAGGCTTCATTGGTGAATGTTGCGCTCGTCAAGGCTGTGCCTGCGGCGGCAAATCCACGCAAACGCGATTGAATGCGGCTGTAAGAGTAGTCGCTGATCCAAGGGTCTTGGCAGTAACCCATAAAATCACTCGCCCGCTCAGGGTCCTGCAGCGCGCGCGTTCGCTCATCAAATCCCCACACGCCAACCAGTCCTTGGGCGTGCGGAAAATTTGGATCCAGCGCATCGCTCGTGTTGCAAGGCGCATGACGCAGCCCCAAGGTGTGCCCAAGCTCGTGCACGATGGCCCGCATGGCCAGCGGCCCCTCAAAGCCCAGTGAAACACCCACCCGAAGGCCAGGATCATCGGTGACATTCCCAAACGCGAGGCCCGCCGTACAATTGCCACCGCAAAATGTCCCCAAGGATTCCGACGGGGCCACCAAACCCATGTAATGCACATCGGCCGCAGGCTGATCAGCGGCGCGCAAAGCCCGTACCTGATCGAGCAAAAGCGCAAAGCTTTCGTTGCTAAGCGAGATGTTTGTAGGCACGGGCTGTCGCACTGAGATGTCAAGCGCACGGACGGGAAGCATGGCCAAGATTGTGCTTCTAAGCGCTTCAAGCGAGGTCGCGGTGATGGCGGGCAAGCGACCACTGTTGTCTGCGTTGTAGATAAGAGGCACGAGCACCAATTTCAAACTGGGCACGTTGACCGCATCAAGCGGCAAAGGCCCCTCGCGAGGAACCTGGCGCGAAGCCATCACGTGCGCGCACTCAGGACCTAAATCCAACTCCACACGATAACGCGTGTGAGCCGTCAATTCGTGGGACGCAATCGAGAAATTGAAGGTGCTTGAGCCATCGTTGTCGGTGGAGACGCCTGTCATTCGCTTTTCCAGTTGGAAAACGCGGATGGAACCTCCGGGCTCCGTCAAGATCAGCTTGGCGCGCGCCACCCCGTTTGGCCATCGAGGCCCCGGCGAAACAAACACACGAAGCAGGGCGGATTTTCCAGCCACCAACCGCGGGTCACCCTGCACAATTTCGCCATCGCGCCAAAGCGTGGCTTTCACAGCTTGAAGAGCGGCGACTTGGGTGATCGCCAAATCACAAGGCGGCAACACGGGCTCTTCAGTGTCTGGCACCGGCAGATCGAAACGCACGGTTTGTTCGGGAATGTAGGCAGTGCCCATATACGAGGGGTCTTCGTACAGTGGATCGTTGGGCTCCTGCGCCCCCTCATGGGTCAATGAGGGCCCCTCGCCCACTTGCCCCACGCACCCGTAGCCCACCGCGGCCCCCAGCATGAGGATGCAGGCCTTTGCAGCCAGGGTGAGCCTCCGAGACAACATCTTCACGGGATCAACAGTTGCTGCCCGCCAGCTGGGCAATCTTGGCGCCAGCGGTCGGTCGATTGGCCCGAAGTTTACAGGAAAGCGGCGTCCGCAGCGGCTGCAATCGCGCTAGCTATAGCTAATTCGAGCCGTGAGGAAAAAAGGTGTCGGTGTAAGTAAATTGTTGAGCCCGGTCGAATGTCAGCGCGCCGAAAAGGTTAACTCCAATGGCCACAACCACCATCACTTTGAACAGCGGGCCCAAACGCCGGTTGCCCAACGCCAGCAGCACCACCAGCAACACCATGTAATCAAGGCTGAATCGATAGCCAAACTGGACGAATCCAGAATTCTGATACAGCAAAGAAGGCAACGCTGTGGCCAAAACCGTGAGGCCCAGCCCAAGCGCCAAGGGGCTGCGCCGGCGCGGCCATAGCAACAAGATCAAAAATGGCGACGTGATCAACACCGACATGCCGTGTTGGCTCACTTGCACATACGGCGCCTTGGCCAAGATGCGTGGCAACAAAACCAGCGCGGTGGCCAAATTTCGCGACATGAAATGATAGTTGAACAGACCCCAGCGCAAAATGCGCTCTTGCCAGGTGATGTTGAGGTACTTGTGACCGAACTCTGTTAGGCGCTCGAACCGCAGATGGTTGTGCAACAAAAGCGCTGCCACGATCAGCAATGCGGGCACAGCGGCCTTGATGCAAACAACGATGAGAGATGCGGGAATGCGTTTTTGCGCCCACAACTGCCGCCATCCGCCATGCACCCTCACCGCCTCGAACACAAACAACACGAAAGCGAAGCCCAGAGGCGTTCGCGTGGCGAAACCGAGGCCCAAAAACAGACCTGCCAGGAAGGGATGTTGCACATCAAGGCTGGCCCACACGTAACCTATCACCAGCGTGGTGGCCACGATGTGCGCGGTGTACCAAACCTGCCCGAACACCGACGAATAAAAATACACGCTGCCCACGCCGAAGGCGACGGTGAGCCACAGATCTTCGCTCACGCCGCGCTCGGAGTGCCCACGCTGACGCAGGCGCCGCAACAGCAGGAACAGCAGCGCAGGATTGATGGCCGCCCACAACGCGGTGAAGATGACATCGTTGGCCGCCACGCCTGCAATGGCGACCAACGGCAACATGAGCACAGCTGGAAACGGAGGAAACGACACGTAACGGATGTAGGAACGGGATACGATCTGATCAGGCATGATCGTTTCCACGCTGCCCTTGAGCGGATAGAACCGATCAGGATCGCCGCGCCCCCCGAGCATGCCTTTGACCGTGCGGCCATCGCGCAAGGTGAGCACGTCCACCTTGGCCCAATCGTTTTCGTTGGGCGGGCTCCTCACCAAGTCCAAGCGGCCGTTAAGCCAACTGTCGGCAAGATATGCGAAATGGTTGTACGGCGTACCGTGGCGCAATCGTGTTCCCGACGCGGCCAGATAGCAAGCAACAAACACCACATACAAAACCACAAACGCACGCCAACCGCGAAGCCATCGCGTGGTGTTGATCCAGCTTTCCGTTGCAGGCTGGGCGGACGAAGCCTTGTCCGCTTCCTGCGAAGCCTCTGTGGCTTTCATGGTGCCCCTGGGCGGCGGTAGGCGGTGACCAGCGGCACGCCCTCGCGGGTGCGTACATAAGCAGGCCGCACAGTTCCATAACTTTCCCAAAACACGGCTTCGTACAGATTCATATGACGTTCGTGAACAATGATTCCCAAGTCGCTGCGCACAATGGCGTCTTCACCCACGCCGGTGTTGCCCAACCCGGGTGGCAAACGTCCATCGCGAATGTAGATGTTCAGCGCCTCGCCCAACACATCGTGCCAGTAGGTGTTGTGTCGCGCGGGCGCATGCGCGGCCATCCAATCCAACATGGGCAAAACCGAATAACCCCAAAATTGCCGGTTCATGCCTTTGCTGGCGCCGCCCGCAAAACCGCCAGCCAGAAGGTTGTAGTGGCTCAAGCCATCAGGCAGCGAGCGTTGGGTTTCGGCCAAGGCCGGTGTGCAGCCAACCAGCACCACCACCGCTGGGGCCAGAGGCGCCAGGCTGGCCAAGCGATTGGCGCGTGCGATCAACGCCATGCGCGCGCCCAACCACGCAAGCCCGATCCCCGCCAAAGCGGCGATGAAAGGGTACGCGGGCATATAATGTTTCACGCCGCCGAAGATCGGCGAGGCGGGCACCGCTAGCACCATCATGGGACCTATGATCTGAAACAGAAAGAAAGCGCCGGGCGCACGGTCTACATCTTGACCAGCACGCAACCAAGACGAACGGGCGTGCACGTCCACCGATTCGGGTTCAAGTGTGGGTGGCTGTGCCAACGCACCAGCCTCCTGCCGCCGCCGCCTGCGCAGCATCACGGCAGCGCCCAGGCCCGCCAGCGCCATCGTGGTCACGGGCAACGTGAACGCTGTGGATACGAACGGGAATGTGGCGCGCAAGAGTTTTAGATCTGTATCCGTTGGGGGGTTGTTCCAATTGCGGCCCAAGTACTCAAAGTTGTAATGCTCGTGCTGCAGGTGACGAAGCACGTAGGTGCGCGCGCGCTGCGCGGGGCTGGGCCACAACCAAGGCCAATGCGCGAAGAAAATGGGCGGCCCTAACACCAACATGGCCACAAATGCCAACGGTATCGGCGGCAGGCGAAAGCGCATCAGATCTTTGCGCCGCATCCACAGATAATGCGCCAACAAGAAGATGGGCATCAGCCAAGCGTTGTGCTTCACGCCCAAAGCGATGCCAAACAACACGCCCGCCACAAGTCCCCACCGCGGCGATCGCAACGACCGCCAATACGCGTAGCCCACGGCCACAGCCATGGTGGTGATAGGGCCATCGAAGCAAGAGATCTGGGCATGAAAAAAAGTATGCGGCTGCGCCACGGCCAACACGGCCGCGCCGGCGGAGGGCAAGGGACCCACAAATTGCAACGTGAAGGCGAAAACCAAGGCGGCCAACAGCCCAGCGAATACGATGGCGGGAAACCGAAACGCGGTGGAGGGGCGCTGGAAGATGGGGAACGTGCCTCGCGGCTGACTGGGAGGAATAGGATGTAACTGGGCGCCATCAGGATCTTCCGGTCCGCGGAACAAGCGCCAAGAAACGCCGTAAAGCACCTTCATCACCACAGGGTGATCGGGGGCGTTGTCGCTCCAGTAGCGATCGATGCCAGCTTGGGTGAACGAATGCGATAGCTGGCCCGCCTTCAGATTGTCGGAAAGTTCGGAGAACCAGCCCCAGTAGCGTTCGCCTGCGCGCATGTACTGCGCTTCGTCCCGGCCAATGCCCTGGCGGCCTTCAACAGCCAACATCCAAAGCACGGTGCCTAAGGCCAAAGCCACGCCAATCAGCCAGGGCTGGCCCACCACGCGACGGCGCACAACAGAAACGAAATCGCTCACCGGCGGGCCTCCGCAGCAAAGCCAAAATGGCGGGAAAAGGGTTCGTCAGACGTGATGAAAAACCGCACAATTTGGCGCTGTCCTGCAAACGCGCGCGTATCAAATGTGGTTGGCTGCCAAGCGGAGCGGTTGTGCGTGACCACTTCACCCAAGCGCTGCCCGCCCACCTCAACTTTCAACGTGACGCTGCCCTGCCCTGCTTTGCGCAGCCACACATTGTGAAGGCCGGTTGCAACGGTCAGCTGTTGGCCCATGGGCACGTCCTGGTATTCAATCACCACGGCAGCGCCGGCCACGGGCTGTGCGTACAGGGCCTGTCGCAAGCCGAAATCCATTTCCATAAGCGCGGGCTTCATCCAGTTGAAAGCCACGTCGGAGCACTGGTGCCGGTCAGGCAGCAAGGCACATTCAACTGTGGCCGATGGTGACTGCCGCAGCACGCGCGCCTGCCGCCACGAATCGACGAAGTTAAAGATAGGCTGCGCGGCCGGCCGCTCCCAGCGGCGCAAGCGCAGCGGCCCGTAGCTTGTATCGAGCGCCAGTTGACCGCGTGCTTCGCTGGCCCGCGCCCCGCGCTGGCTGAGCTCCCACACGCGACCGTAGGTGGCGTCATCCATTCGCGCCACCATGGCCACGTTCATGAGATCGCCCAAATGCAAGCGCATCACGGGGTCGGCCCAGCCTGGCGCTGCCACCAGCAAGTCGCCGGGACGAAAGTCGGCACGGACCGCGGCGCTGGCGGCTTTCCAATTTGCATCGGACGGGGTGCCTAGAGGCGCCCACATCGCCGCGCCGGCCTCATAAAGAGCCAGACACAACACGGCGGCTCCCACCACCCCAGGCAGGTGCTTCTTCAACGCCTCACGGTCAATCACGCGCGGGGCAGACTAGCCGATTCTTCCGCCGAGGGAAGCTGAAGAAGTTTGCATTGCGTGCGTTCACGACGCGCAGCGACATTGCGCCGAGCCTTGCCCACCGCAACAGCTACTGCAACGAAATGGCTTTCAAGCCACCGTTGACGAACTTCACCAGCAAACTGGCGCGCAAAACGGTTTCAATGCGGCCGCGGCCCCATAGCGGGTGGGAAATGATTTCGCCGGTTTTGTAGCGGGCCTTGGGATCGAAGTCGCGCACGTTGCCGGCGTCAACGGCCTGCGCCACCTGCGCCGCCACCGCGGACTGCTCCGCCGCTTTGTGCGAGGGCCGGGGGGGCGCCACCGGTGTTTCAGCGAACGGCGCGTCCTCACCACCCGTAGCCGAAGGGTCTACCTTGCGCGCAGGGGTTGTTCGGTAGCCATGCCGGTTGTTGCAGGCCTGGCAAATCACCTGTTTGGGCAGCTCGCCCACCATCGCCACGATGGTATGGTCGGTGAGCCCCGCACAAGGGCCACACCAAGCTTCAACCTCACCGCCCACGTTCAATCCGCGACGGCGCTTGCCAATTTCGTTGCCTGCGCCCCAAGACACACCCGTGATACGTCGTTCCCCCGGGTTGGTGGCTTGCGAAGGGTTGCGATCAGGTGTGGCGCCCGCGATCACGCCAATGCGAGGCAACAGAGAGGCGGAACGCCGAATGTCCTGCACGCGTCGGCCCAGGGTGCGATCGACCTTCATCTTTTCACCGTCGTTCAGCGTTTCGTAAAACGCTTTGAACCTTTGCGACAGGTTGTCTGCGGCCACGTGGGCGGCGGTCACCACGTCCCGATCCTCGGCACGCTCTTGGGCGGCGTTGATCTGGAGGGCAACTTCTCGAACGGCTTGGGTCAACTCATCAACTGGGCTCGACATGGAAATATTGAAAAAGACCATTTCACGACCTGGGCCGCAGCGCAATCGCCGCGAACATAACGCGACGCATTCTTTCAGTGCTACCAGGCCTGGGATCAATGGCACACCCCTGCGGGAGTGAATTCGCATTCACGTGCCAAACACCGCGAACGCCAGACACGTCGGGGAATCAAGGGTTAACTTCATGTCGGCGCTGGTTTCGGCGCTGCAGTTTGGGACCATGTACCAAAGACATTGCTTCACGCTCGCGCCTTTCACCCTGGCTCTGTTGGCGTCCTGTACGTCGGCCCCCAAGCGACAAGCTGCCCCTATGGCTCAAACGGCTTCGCTCGTTGGGCCAGCTTCGGCATCTGGCCCCCTCTTGGCAAGCCAGGGTCATGTAGAGCCGTTCCTTGAGCGCTATTGCTTGTCCTGCCATGGACACGGCAAGAGCAAAGGGGGGCTGTCTTTGGAGGGCTTCGCCCACGCGGCCCCAACGCCCGAACAGCAGGAGGTTTGGCAGGAGGTGCTCGAACGGGTGGAGTCCAAGGACATGCCGCCCGAGGATCACGTCCAGCCCAGCGAGGGTGAACGACGCCAACTCGCCAACTGGATCACAGCCAGCGTGTTTCGCACCGACTGCGCCAACCCTGACCCAGGCCGCGTGACGATGCGAAGGCTCAACCGGGTAGAATATCAAAACACCATGGCCGACCTTTTGGGCGTGGACCTGCCGCTGGCGCAGTATCTGCCCCCTGATGACTCAGGCCACGGTTTCGACAACTTGGCCGACGTGTTGACCATGTCGCCCTTGCTCATGGAACGCTACCTCAACACCGCCGACATGGCGTTGAGCACGGTGGTGTTCGACGCCGCAAAAACCCAACGTCTCACGCAAAAACTGTCGGCCGACCTCGTTGAAGTGGGCGCACAGGCACGCGCCCGGGGTGACGGATGGATCATTTTGCGCACGTATGAAGAAGACGACGTGGCGGTTCCCGTCGATGTTCCCGACAACACCGCGTTTGTGTTGCGTGTGAGGGCCTCCCTGTACAAGCCTGCGCCGGTTCCAGTGCAAATCGCTTTCATGGTGGACGATGTGTTTGTGCAAACGTACACCGTGACGTCGAAGCGCACGCGGGTGTACGAAACCCGCATGCCCGTGCCGCCGGGCCGTCACCGCTTGCGCGTGGTTCTGCTGAAGGATAAATCGGGGTTGTCGCCCTTCGAGGTGGCGGCGCCCAAAACCGGAAAGGCGCACGTAGGCGAGGTTCTTGTAGGCCAATTGGAGCTCGACGGCCCTATCGATTTGCCGAAACAACCAGGGCCATTGCATCGTCGCATCTTCTTTGCGGCGCCCCTGCCGGGACACGAAGCTGACGCCGCGCAGGCAATCCTACGCCGGTTCACGGAACGCGCGTTCCGACGCCCCGTGCAGGACCATGAGCTTGAGGCGCTGGTCGGTTTGGCTCAACAGTCGTGGTCGCATGGGGCAACCTTCGAGGCCGGGATCACGGAAGCGCTGCGGGCGGTGCTGGTGTCGCCCCGGTTTTTGTTCCGGATTGACACCTACGGGCCCGAAATCGCGGCGGCCGCGGGGCCGGTTGATGAATTCGCCCTGGCGTCGCGGCTTTCGTACTTTCTGTGGAGCAGCATGCCTGACACCGAGCTGTTGGTTGAGGCGCGCGCCGGGCGGTTGCGCAAAAACCTGCGCGCTCAGGTGACGCGCATGTTGGCGCATCCTCGCGCCCGTGCCTTGGTGGATGACTTTGCGGGACAGTGGTTGCAGCTACGCAGCATCGAAGGCGTGGCGCCCGCGTTCTTCATGTACCGAAATTTCGATGAGCCTCTGCGTGTGGCCATGAAGGAAGAAACCTCGCACTTCATGGCGAACCTGATGAGAGAGGATCTCAGCATCATGGAGATCCTCAACGCCGATTACAGCTTCATCAACGCGCGCTTGGCAAGGCACTACGGCATGGAGGGCGTGATGGCAGATGCCTTCGAACGCGTGAGCCTCAAGGGTACGCCCCGCCGAGGTGTGCTGACCCACGGAAGCATTCTTACGATCACCTCAACCTCAACCCGCACGTCGCCCGTGAAGCGAGGCCTGTGGGTGCTAGAAACGCTGTTGAACGCGCCGCCCCCGCCCGCACCTCCCGATGTGCCCTCATTGGCAGAAGGCAAAGAAGCCAAAGGCACTTTGAGGCAGCGGCTAGAGGCCCACAGGGCCAATCCAGCGTGCGCCACCTGCCATGCGCGAATGGATCCCATCGGGTTTGGATTGGAGCGATTCGACGCCGTGGGCAACTATCGCACGCAGGACAGTGGCGAGCCCATTGATGACACAGGAACGCTGACCTCCGGAGAAAGCTTTCGGGGCGCACAAGAGCTTATCAACCTGCTGGCCAGCACCAAGCAGGAGGAGTTTGCGCGCGCTTTTGCACACAAACTTCTAACCTACGCCCTGGGGCGCGGTCTAGAGCCCGCGGATCGGTGTGCGGTGGACGCTGTGGTGACCAGCGCTGCACAAGCCGAGCATCGATTTTCCAGCTTCATTCACGCCGTGGTTTCAAGCGTTCCCTTCCAAAAAACACGCGGAACCCCAAACCGGGAATCAAGCTTGGCACAACACGAGGAACAGCCATGAACGTTTGGAACAAGTCCGCCCTTTCGAGAAGGACCTTCATTCGCGGCACCGGCGCCAGCCTCGCGCTACCTTGGCTTGAAGCCATGCGGCCAGCAAAGGTCAGTGCCGCCACCCAAGCTCAGCCACCCCGTCGCTTGGTGTTTGTGTACGTGCCCAACGGCGTGATCATGAAAGACTGGGCGCCCGCTGGCGAGGGTCGGGACTTTGCGCTTTCGGAAACGCTGCAGCCACTGGCCGCCTTCAAAAATGACATTCTGGTTGTGAGCGGGCTTAGCCATCGCAACGCCGAGGCATTGGGCGATGGCCCCGGCGATCACGCCCGCGCGTCGGCAACCTATCTGACTGGTGTTCACCCCAGAAAAAGCGCCACCGATCTACGCGTGGGCATCTCGGTGGATCAGCTGGCGGCCAAACACATTGGCAACGCCACGCGTTTGCCTTCCTTGGAGCTTAGCTGCGACCGCGGGCAATTGGCCGGCTCTTGCGACAGCGGGTACAGCTGCGCGTATCAAAATGCGTTCTCGTGGCGTTCTGAAAGCACCCCCCTGCCAGCAGAGGTGAACCCCCGGTTTGTGTTCGAGCGCCTGTTTGGGGCCGCAGGAAGTTCACAACAAGGCACACAGCGGCTGCAGCGCGATCAAAGCTTGCTTGACTTCGTGGGCCAGGATGCGAAACGGCTGGCGGGCACATTGGGCAGCACCGACAAGGGCAAACTTGACGAGTACTTAACGTCGGTGCGCGCGGTTGAGCAGCAAATTCAGCATTCGCTTAGCCGACCGCCGGCCAAGGCGCCCAAGGACGCCAAACGGCCCGCGCAAGAGCCTTCAAACTTTGAGGACCATCTGCGCCACATGTCTGACCTGTTGGTGCTGGCTTTGCAAACCGACAGCACCCGCATCGCCACCTTGGTGTTTGGTCGCGAGCTCAGCAACCGCACCTTCCCTTGGCTGGGCGCTCACAGCGGCCACCACGACACGTCCCACCATCAGAACAACGCCGAGAAGATTGCAACTCTGTCGCGCATCGACAAGTTTCATGTTGAACGGCTCGCGTATTTGCTGAATCGACTCAAAGAAACGCCAGAAGCCGAAGGCAGCCTTTTGGACCACTGCCTTTTGGTTTATGGCAGCGGGCTTTCAGACGGAAACCGCCACCTTCACACCCAGCTGCCCACAATCGTGGCTGGCCGCGGGGGCGGCAGTCTTGATCCCGGCCGTCACCTGCAGGTGCCTGAGGGAACACCCATGTGCAATCTGTGGGTGTCGCTTTTGCAGCGCATGGGAGTGAACGCTTCGCAATTCGGTGACAGCACAGGGACTCTGTCAGGGCTGCAGGTGGCCGCGGCCTAGCTGGGACGCTTAAACCAGCAAGCCCCCCGGGCCCAAATGCGGGGGGCCACTTGCGTGCTGGCTCAGCTGTGATCAGGCTCAGGACATATGAGCCACAAGGCCCGATCCGTCCTCGGCCCCCAGGTCGCTGATATATGCTGACGACCGTTTTTAAGTTGTCGGGGGGCATTGGCCTTTTTCTCATCGGCATGATCTTGCTCACCGATGGCCTCAAAGCGTTTGCGGGCGAAGCCTTGCGCAAAGCCTTGGTGCGGTTCACAGGCACCCCATTGAAGGCTTTCGCGTCAGGCGCGGGTGTGACTTTGCTGGTGCAGTCGTCGAGCGCCACCACCGTGACCCTGATCGGGTTTGTCAGCGCCGGCCTGTTAACGTTTCCACAAGCCGTGGGGGTGGTGATGGGCGCAAGCTTAGGCACCACGGGCACGGGCTGGGTGGTGGCACTGTTGGGCTTGAAAGTCAGCCTGGGGCTTTACGCCCTGCCGCTTGTGGGTCTGGGGTCGCTGTGCAAACTGCTGGCGCGCGGGCGCTGGCAGATGCTGGGACTGGGCATGGCGGGTTTCGGGCTGATCTTTGTGGGCATCGACACTTTGCAAGTGGGGATGCAAGGGCTTTCAACAAAGTTTGATTTGGCCTCGTTGCCTTCGAGCGGCGTTGCGGGCAAAGGGCTGACTGTGCTTGTGGGATTGGGCATGACCATAATCATGCAATCATCCAGCGCGGCCGTGGCCACCACGCTCACGGCTTTGCATGAGGGCGCCGTGAACTTTGAGCAAGCCAGCGTGCTCGTGATCGGCGCGGCGGTGGGCACAACGGTGACGGGCGCGCTGGCCGCGATTGGTGGCAGCGTGCCGGCCAAGCGCACCGCGGTGGCACACGTGCTTTTCAATCTGGCCACCGGGGTGATCGCGCTCATGCTTTTGCCGGCGTTGCTGGCGTTTTTGCACATGATGCAGGAACAAGCCGGGCTAGATCCCGGCGCAACCAGTTTGGCGGCGTTTCACACCACCTTCATCGGCTTGGGCGTTGTGGTGTTCTTGCCGTTTGTCCGGCACTTCGCAAGCTGGATCGAGAAACTGCTGCCGCACCAAGGTTCGCGATTCACGCGCCACTTGGGCAACACGCTGCTGCAAGTGCCTGCGGTGGCCTTCGAGGCCACGGCGCGCGCGCTTGCCGATGCAGCGTGCGACATGTTCGACAACCTGGACAGGATCGTCGACAACGTTCCCGGCTCGGGCGACAAGCAGCATCGCACCGAAATGCGCGCCGCACTCAATGAGATCCAAGAATTTTTGGCCAGAATTCCGACCGGTTTGGACACCAAGCCCTTGTCACCTGTTCGCGTGGCGCAGATGCATGCGCTTGATCATCTCGCGCGCCTGCACACACGGCTGAAGCCGACCGCTGGCGTTCAACGCGCCTTGGTTGAATCCGCATTAGCGCCTGCGGTTTCCGATTGCAAACGGCTTTTGCGGCTAGCGAAACTGGGCCTTCAGGGACATCCCCAACCTACCTGGCAAGCAGAGGTTGAACAGCTGGCCGCGCACTTGGGCGAACAACGACGCAAAGGCCGCTTACAGGCGCTGCGCGGAAGCCATCCCGACGCCCGCCAACCGCTCCAAGCATTGGAGTTGGTGGATGCCATGCGCTGGCTTGACCGCGTTGGATTTCACGCATGGCGCACCTGCCACTACCTCACCGAGACCGGGCAGAGCGACAAAGCGACAACCGGTCTTGGTTCCCGGGGGCACGGGTAACGGCTTAAGGATCCCCAGGGCCTGCGGCCTGCGCAGCGGCGGCTTCAAATCCGGGAACACGCACGATCTTCGCCTTTGATGGGTGGCAATCTGCGGCTTCGCTCGGTAACGTGAGGGCACGCCGTTTTCCGCGGTGAAAATTCGGCTTCCGGCTGATTCGTTCCATGCAGCTGCGCACCCTGATTGCCCAAATCCACCACCTTCGCGTCAAACTCGCTATCCGCATCGGCGAGTGGCTCGAGGACCCTGAACGCGAGCACTCCGTTTTCCTCGTGTTGACGCTGGTTATCGGCGCCATCGTGGGTGCAGCGATTGTGCTGTTCATTGTGGTAACCGAGCGACTAGGCGAACGCATGTTCCCGCTTGCTGACTCTGCGTGGCGGCGGTTGGTGGTGCCCACAGCGACAGCGGGGGTCACAGGGCTGCTGCTTCATCGCTACTTTCCAGGCGCTCGTGGCAGCGGAATTCCGCAGACACGCGCCGCCTTGGTGCTGCATAACGGCCGCATTTCGCTGCGCACGGTGTTGGGCAAATTTTTATGCACCACCACGGCCATCGCGGGAGGCATACCGCTAGGACGCGAAGGCCCCTCCGTGCAAGTGGGTGCCGGGGTGGCTTCGGTGTTTGGGCAATGGCTGCGGCTTTCCAACAAGAAGATCAAGCAACTGGTGCCCGTGGGGGCTTCAGCGGCAGTGGCCGCCGCCTTTAACACCCCTGTGGCGGCGGTGCTGTTTACGCTCGAAGAGCTCATAGGCAATTTGCACGCCCCGCTGATAGGCAATGTGGTGTTGGGCGCCGCCACCTCGTGGCTCGTGCTGCGTCTGTTTTTGGGCAATGAACCGCTGTTTGCGGTACCGGCGTACGAACTGGTTCATCCCGCTGAGCTGCTGATTTACGCGCTGCTGGGATTGTTGGGCGGCGTGCTTTCGGTGGTGTTCGTTCGCATGCTGCTGTCGATGCGCCAAGGATTCAAAACCCTGCCTGAAAGCACCAGAGCGTTTCAGCCGCTTGTGGGCGGATTGGCCGTGGGTCTGCTTGCCCTGTTCATTCCGCAAGTGCTGGGCAGCGGTTACAGGTTTATCGGCGACTCCTTGGTTGGGCATATGGCCTTAACCGTGATGGCGCCCTTGCTCTTGCTCAAGTTGTTCACGGTGGCGGTGGCGTACGCGTCGGGCAACGCCGGGGGCGTGTTTGGGCCCACCTTGTTCATGGGCGCCATGCTGGGCGGATGCGTGGGCACTGTGGCACATATGTTGTTGCCGGCGCATACGGCGGCGCCCGGCGCCTACGCGCTGGTGGGCATGGGCGCCCTGTTTGCCGGCATCGTCAGAGCTCCATTCACCTCTGTTGTGATGATCTTCGAGTTGACACACGACTACGCCATCATTGTGCCGCTGATGGTGAGCAACTTGGTGAGTCTGTTCGTTTCCAAACGACTGCGCAAAGAGTCTCTGTACGTAAGCTTATCGAAACAAGATGGGATCAACCTGCCTGCGCACGAGGCAGATAAGGTTGAACGAACCGTAAGAGATGTGATGCGGCCGGCAACGACAAAAGAATTGGAGATCTTGTCGATGTTCCGCAGCCAAAGGCAGAGCCCCCCTTTAGATCCCGATGCGTCGCTAGAAGACGCGCTTGAGGAGATGGGGGCCATGGGAACTTCGTTGGCGGGTGTGCAGCCAGATCGTGGGCAAGGGGCGCCGTCCATCGTCACCTTGAGCGACGTTTTGGCGGCTTATGGCTTGGGTCGAGACCAGCGGCCGGCCTGGGCCAGTTCATCAGCGCTTCCCCGGATGGATGCCGAACGCGGCGGCGAAAGGCAGACGGGAAGCCATCCGGCCTCAAATCCAACGAAAACCAGCACGTGAAACAAGCTGCCGCTGCACAGGCGGGTATGCCGACCTTCATCTTGTATGAAAATCTCGCACCCCAGTGGGTAAAGGTGCGTCGATCCCTAACCCGCGCGGAACGCTCGAACTTGGGATAAACTCGTGCGCCATGCAGCGCTTGCGATTCTGTTTTGGCAATTTCTCCCCTCTTCAGTGGGCCCCCTTGGCCCTGGTGGCTGGCATCACAGCGGTGTCCGGTTGCGCCTCGGGCCCGCGTCTGCCCACCACACCACGGCTTGAGCAGCTGAGCGAATCCTCCGTGTTCGCGATGGCCCCGCCCGCCGAATGGCCGACCGTCACACCCGAAGATCCCGCAAAGGCGTCGGTGGATGTTGCGTGCGGCATATCTCCCTTGCTCACCAATGGCAGCCTTTACAGCGCCATCAGCGTGAAAGGGCGACAGCTGCAAGGGCAAGTGGCGCCTTTGAATGTTGGGTTGGTGCTTGATCGTTCGGGATCCATGCGGGGCCAGCCGTTTTCCGGCATGTTGCAAGCCGCAGAGGCGTTCGTAAATGCGTTCCGCGACGGCGACAAAGTGTCGATTGTGGTGTTCTCCGACGGCGTGTTCGGCGCGCTGGAGCCGGTCACGATCAGCGCCCAAACTCGCGCCGACGCCATCGCCCGCATCCGAATGCTGAAGTACGGAGGCGGCACATGGTTGTCAGGAGGCTATTTGGCGGGGTTGGCGGAGACCTTCTCAGCCTTCGCCGAGTGGCACGTCAATCAAGTGGTCGTGTTTTCGGATGGGCAGCCCACCGATGGCATCACCGACTCGAACCATCTGTTTTCGATCGCCGCGCGCGCCGCTGAACACGGGGTGGGAACCACCACGATTGGATTTGGCCCCCATCACGACGAACTGCTGATGCAAGGCATGGCCGATGCGGGCGGCGGTACGTATCACTACGTGGGCAGTCCCGCGGACATCTCGGCCATCTTTCAGCGCGAAGCCAATTCCATCCTGCGCACGGCGGTGCGCAGCACCTGGGCCGAAATCGACGTTCCTGCCGGCCTATCGGTGCAAGACGTGATCGGCTGGGACTACTTGATGGTGGGAAGCAAACTTTACGTGTTCGTGGGCGCGGTGCCCTACGGTGAAGAGCACTACGCGGTCATTCGCTACTTGCCAGAAGGCGGTCTGAAGCCAGGCCCCATGAACACTTCGATCACCTATTCAGATGTGAACCGGCGGGGCAAGTTTGGCGTCGGCTGTGCGCCCATGTTGACCAGCGCGGGCGGCTCGGATTCCTGGGTGCTGAACTTGGCCGGTCATGCGGAGGCGGCCTGGGGCTTGGCTGAAGCCATGGGCTGGGCCGACGGCGGCGCTGAGGTTTATGCCATTTCACAAATCTCTTACACCCGGGATCTCATGAAGGTTATGCGCCAAGTGCTGGGCCCCACAGCGCTTGGCAGCGAAGACACGATGTTGGCCGACGCACAAACCCGTTTGGGCTTTGGGGTCGCCGAAGAAGCGACGGGTTCGTTCGTTTCGGGTGGGGTGGCGGGGCTGATGAATTTCGGCCGCAAAACCGCCGAAAGAACGGCCACGGCCGCAGTCGCCGACAACGTGCAAAAAGGCTTCGCGCCGCTGGTGCGCAAAGGCTTGCCGTTTACCTTCTACGGTCGCAGCGGCACCCGCTACAGCGCCCGTGGACAACGCGCGTTTAAGCTTTACGAACCAGAAAAGAGCAACAAGTACAAGCAAGCCCGGTTCGATGCCTACGTGATGATGCGTGTGCGCACACCATAGGCGGTAGCAGACAACTTAGGCTTCTCACCGTCCTACCTTTGCCTTCACCCGGAACCCAAGATGCGCGCCAATTTTTCTGTATCCTCAGCGAAACCGTAGTGATCTGGGATACACTGGATTTACATTGACCCTTGAGTGTGGGCCGTCCCTAGAGTCGCTAGCAGCGGAATTGGCCCGAATTCGCGAAGAGCTTGCACACACTGAGGACCGTTTCACTTCTTTCCTCGAATCCGAGACAGAAGCAATCTTCTGCTACGAGCCTAGCGAAGGCATTCCGGTCACGCTGTCGCCGTCCGAGATTGCCACGCGGTTTCTCGAAGCCAAATTGGTGATCTGCAATCGGCTTTATGCGAAAGCCCGAGGGGCCGAACGCCCATCGGATCTCTTTGGCCGCGGCATGCGTGAGTTGGCCCGCGAAAACATCGATAGGGTTCGCCAACTGATCGAAACACTCATCGTGGAGGGAAACCAACACGACGGCGTAGAAATCAAACAGCTGCAACCTGACGGAAGCCTGCGCTACGCTTTGGCGCGAGCCCATCTTGTCAACCAGGGAGGCTTTGCAAAAAGGCTTTGGGTGATCTTGAAGGACATCACCGAACAAAAGCAGCTCAAAGCCGAGCGCGAAACCCTTGAATTGCAGCTTCGCCAAGCTCAACGCATGGAATCGTTGGGCCTGTTGGCCGGCGGCATCGCGCACGATTTCAACAACCTGCTGGTTGTCATAGAAAATTGCGCCAACTTGGCGATGGACGACATGCAGAGCGATCCTGCCGAAGCGCGCGAGTCGCTGCGGCAGATTGCTGCCGCCTCGGAGCGCGCCGCCGAACTGACGCGTTCGCTGCTTGCCTTCACCCGCAGGACAACAGGCGCTTTAAAGCCAATGAACGTTGATTCGCTGGTGCGCGATTTGGTCAGCCTGCTTCGTCGCCTGGTTCCAGCGCGGGTTCAACTCGAAACCAGGTTCAATTCTCCCACCGTGGTGGCGCGCGTGGATCGGGGTCAAGTGGAACAGGTCTTGGTCAACCTGGTTATCAACGCCGTGGACGCCATCGCGGATGTGGGTACGATCACGCTGGCCACCAACGAGGTTGATCTGACGCCCTTACAGCGCTCAGCCTATCCATGGGTGCTTGCCACCACCTACCACCGATTGAGTGTGAGCGACACGGGTGTGGGCATTTCTCCCGACATCCGCGCGCGCATTTTTGAGCCGTTCTTCACCACGAAAACCGATGGCAAGGGAACGGGCCTGGGTCTTGCGGTGGTGTGGGGCTGTGCCAAACAGCATGGCGGGTTTGTGGAAGTGGAAACCGCCACCGAATCTGCGGGAACAAGATTTTGTGTTTATCTGCCCAGCTGCGAACTGGCCGCGACAGCAGCAACGCCGCTGCACGATTCGCTTCCGGCGCGCGGCGGCAACGAAACCGTGCTGCTGATCGAAGATCACGATCTCGTCCGCGAAGTGAGCCGGTCTGTCATGCAGCGCGCCGGTTACAAGGTTCTGGTGGCCTGCGATGGCGCCGAAGCTTTGAAGGTGTTTGCGAACCATAAGGATGATATTGCGGTGGTGATCTTGGACGCCGTGATGCCCGTGGTGAACGGCTACGCCGTGTTTCAACAGATTTCCGCGCAACGACCTGCAATGCCCATCATCGTGGCCAGCGGCTATTCGGGTGAAGTGTTCCCGGCCAGCTTCTTCTTCGAGGCCAATCGCATTTTGTTGCCCAAACCGTACATGGGTGAGCAACTGTTGTTGAAGCTGCGCCAGGTGCTGGGGCAACCCATGAAGATTGGGCCTTAACCGCTAAGGCCCCCCCAACTCCAAAATCTGGTCAACCGCAAGGCCACCGCGATCGGAAGTGTCTTGCACCACAAACACAACGGTTTGTCCCACCAGAGCGCCCACGTCCCACTGCACCCATTCGGCGTTTCCTGTGGGTTGAGCTTGCCGCAGCGTCTTTTCTTCAGCTAACAATTCTACGCTCAGGCCCTCCACATTGTGGCCGTGCAACCAGAACCTAAGATGCGTGCCCGTGATCGTAAACGGCGGTGATCGCAGAGTGCCCTTGGCGCTTTTTCCTGCGGGGCGTGAATCGATGGCAAAGCGGCCAAATGCCCCATGCGGGGCGGGCGCAGGCGAATCGCCAAACGCATCGCCTTCGTGCCGCCAGCCCGACCAAAGCCCCATCTCAAAATCGAAGCGCACGAGCGCCCCGGGTTCCATGGGCGGCGAGGGTCGGATGGGAAATAGGATCTGCCGCGGCGACGTTTGGGCGCCCGAAAACATGCGCACGGAATTGTTGCCCTCGGCAAGCTCCTCGACCACATGGTAGCGCGTGTCCAATCCCGGCCATTCGTAGGGCCTGGATTTCCAATCCAGAACAATGAAATTGAAGCGCTGTTCGGCCAAAGCTTCGTCCAGGCCCGAAGGCCGCCCCAATTGGGCGCCCACGTCCATGACCCCCATGCGGTGAACGAAGGGGCGGTGCCCTGCCTTAACCGCGTAGAAGGGATGAAATGGAATGAAGCCTGGCGCCGGCAGATCCGCGATGAGCGAAAGCAGGCGTTGCGCCGCCCGGTGATCCGAATCGGCGGGCACCAGCGCGTGCTTGTTGGGCATGCCAGGCTTCAAACTGGCGTAGCCCAGACCCGCCGCCACCAGCAAACTCAGCAGCACAGCGCCCGGGCGTTGAGGCGCCGCTGTGATCAAACGGGCGCCCAGCGCGGCCACGGCCAAGGCCGGGAACACAACCGCGGGAATAAACGCGTTGTCGAAAGCCCATTGCGTGCCAAAGCCCACGCACGCGGCCACAAACCCGGCAACGGCCACCGCCAACACGATCGCATCCCGGCGTTGCAACCGTCGCCCCAAGGCCAGCCCCACCACGGTCAATCCCAAGGCAACGTACAAGGGCCAAGCAAACGCCCACAAGCGCAGGGGCGTTTCTTGATACGCCAAAACTTTGTTGAAGCCGTGGCTCTGGTGAAGCTTAAAAACGTAAGTCCAAAACCAACCCTGGCTTTGCCACTGCTGATGCCACAGGCCGAAGCCCAAAGTTATTGCCGCCCCAGCGCCGTAGATCAAACCGCGGCGCCAATGCGTAAGCATAAGTCCCAAGCCCAACGCCACGCCCAACAGCGCCGCTGTTTGTTTGGTGAAAAATGCCATGGCCATAACCACGCCAGCGAGGCAGGCGCTAGGCCAACGTTGGCCTAGGTACGCAAACGCGATGGCGCCAGACACCAAAAATACCATCAGCGAATCGGCGCGCACCAAATCGAAGAACGCACCGGTGAAGGTGAAGCTGGCGGCCACCGCGCCCGCGGCACCGATCGCCAAGGCCATGGCAAGCAGACGAGGGCGAAGCGCCTGATTGAACGTGGCCGCTGGCAAGGGGCGCACCGCCAACACCGCACCCACCAACAAAGTTCCCACGAATGCCCCCACAGACACGGCGCGCCCCAGCGCGTAGTCCAAGGGAAACACCAGAGCAAGCCACGCCAAAAGTCGGGGATAAAACGGCGTGTACAAGAACGGGATGAAATCAACGGAAGGCGGCACGTAGATGCCTTCGCCCTGTTGTAATCGCAAGGCGTGGACCAAAAGCCCACCTTCCATCCATTCGAGATCAAGCGGAAAATTAAGGCGCCCGGCGAACACCTGCGCCAGCCAGGCCAGAGCCACCAAGCCAGGCACCGCCGCCACAACAGCGGCGAGCGCCAAGGGAAGTTTGTGCAAAAGTCTGTTCAAAGACGACGCGTTCAAAACCTGCGCATCATAAACGCTGGGGGTGTGGACGGGGCGATTTTCGCAACCGCAAAGTTGGCTTAACCTCGCAACACGGCCACGGTGACACCGTCACCGCCTTCTTCGCGGCTTCCCGGCCTTTGTTTCGCCACGGCCGACGACAAGGCCAGGAACTCACGCACCGCTTTGCGAAGCGCGCCGGTGCCGTAGCCATGAACCACAAACGCCGCGTCGGTGCCCTCAAGCAAAGCGCCATCAAGACGCGACGAAATCAGCGACAACGCCTCATCCACGCGCATGCCCCGCACATCGATGGTGTTGCGATGGCTTTTGAGCACCAGCGATAGGTCATCATCTGGCGCAGGTGTAGGCGCGGCCGCGGGCGTCCACGCCGCGGTCTTGGCCGCAGCGCCGCGCGGAAGGCCTTTGATGCTGCGTTTGGCCCACGCCGCTTTGAGTTGCTCGACGTTGAGCGCCTGCGTGTTGGCGGGCAAGCCTGCGGTCGCAGCGGCGGCCGCCTTGGCCAGTTCCGTTTGCGCCGCCGACACCGCGCGGTCGGCACCTTTGTCAGCGGCCTCTCGTTTGGCGGTGCGTACAATTTCACGCAACGTTTCGCGTGTATGTTTAACGGCCTCTTCGATGGTTTCGCGGGTTTTGATCGCGAGCTCACGCTCGCGTTTGATCAGCGCCGCTGCGGCGGATTGTTCCTTCTGCGCTTGTGCTTCAAAATCGGCACGCGCCGCCCCCAAGGCCGCTTCCTGCGCTGCCAGCGTCGCCTCTCGCGTTTCAAGATCTCGCAGCACATCTTCAAGTCCGGCTGTGGTGGCGCCCACAAGCTCACGGGCGCGGGCCAGCACGTGATCGGGCAAACCCATGCGCGCAGCAATGTCGAGGGCGAAGCTGCGGCCAGGTTGGCCATCTCGCAACCTGAAGGTGGGGCGCAAGGCCTCCAGATCGTATTCCATGCCCGCGTTGCGAAACCGCCCGTCGCCATCGGCCAAAGCTTTGAGGGCGTCGTAATGCGTGGTGCACACCACCACCGCAGGCCCATCGGCCAGCGCTTCCAAACACGCGCGCGCCAAAGCTGCGCCCTGATCCGGGTTTGTGCCCGCCATCAATTCGTCGCACAAAACCAAAACCGGCGCGCCCTGCGAGGCCGCCACGGTGCCCACGATGTTCGATAGATTGGCAAGGTGTGCAGAGAAGGTGGACAAATCACTGGCCACCGATTGCTGATCGCCAATGTCGGCGAGCACGGCGGCAAACGCGCCCACGCGGCTTGTGGGCGCGGCGGGCACAGGCAGCCCCGTGCGCGCCGACAACACAGCCAGGCCTACCGATTTGAGCAGCACGGTTTTTCCACCGGCGTTGGGGCCGCTGATCACCAACAAACGCGCCTGATCCGCAGCGCCCAGATGCATCTCGTTGGCCACCACCGAAAACCCCTCGCTTTGCGCGCGCATCACCAACAACGGGTGGCGCAAGTCGCGCAGATCAACGAGCGGCTCTTCGACCAACGTGATGACAGCGGCATCGCAAGCCACACCATAGCGGGCCATCGCCACCAACAAATCCAACTGCGCCAGGCGTTCGAGGTCGCTGCGCAATCCCGGGGCGGCGGCCGCCACCATGGCGGCAAGCTCCTCCAAAATACGTCGGCATTCATGGCGAATGTCCAGCTCCAACACTTTGAGGCGATTGTTCAGCTGTACAAGCTCCGTGGGCTCGATGAACACAGTTTCGCCGGTGCGCGAAGTGTCGTGCACAATGCCCAAGCCCATGGACTTGAACGACGCGCGCACGGGCAGCACGAAGCGGTCGCCCCGCTGGGTGACAAAACGATCCTGCAACACAGGCTCGAAAGCGTCTGAAAGCAGCAGCGATTCCGCCTTTTCGCGAATGCGTCCCGCAAGCTGATCGCGCTCGCGGCGCAGGCGGGCCAGTTCGGGGGACGCGCTGTCGCGAATCTCCCCGGCCCCATCGAAGGTTTCGCGGGCCAAACGCGCCAGTTGGTCCCATTCGCCCAAACCGCCCACCACCCCCCAAACGCCGGCGGCCTCAGGGCTTTGGGCGCCGGGGGCAAAACGGGCGAAAAACCGCCGCGCGCTGGCGCCGATTTCGCAAAACACACCCAGAAGGCCCAGTTCCGCCGCGCCCAAGGCCCCCCCCTGCTGAGCCAACGTCAAGTAGGGCTCGATTTCAGGGAACGCCAGCGACGGCATGCGGCCTTCCAGGCGCAAGATCGCCATCAACTCGGCCACCAAAGCGGCCCGCGTGCGCGCGGCGGACACGTCGTCCAGCGGCACCAGGGCCAAGCAGGCGGCTTTGCCGGGGGCCGATTGCGCCCCGGCGGCCAGGCGCTGCAAAACGGCCGGCCAATCCAGGAATTCCAAATGTGTTTGAGGAACTAGCACTTTGTCTCAGCGAAAGTTGCGAGCTTCCCTATACTCGATGGCGCGATGGCTACCAAGGTTACGTTGATTCGAGGGGATGGAATTGGGCCCGAGGTGGTGGACGCCGCTGTGCGCGCCATAGAGGCAACGGGCGCCGTGATCGAGTGGGATCCGCAAGACGCGGGCGCGGGGGCGGTGCCCATCCACGGCGCGCCTCTGCCCGAAGCCACCTTGGCCTCGATCCGCGCCAACCAGATCTGCCTCAAGGGCCCCCTGGCCACCCCCATTGGCGGTGGTTACAAAAGCGTAAACGTTTCGCTGCGTCTGGAATTCGATCTGTACGCCAACCTGCGGCCCGCCCGGCGCTTCGAGGGCATCAAGGGCCGCTACGACGACGTTGATCTATTCGTGGTGCGGGAAAATACGCAGGGCGAGTACGTGGGCATCGAGCACTACATCGATCCCACTCGCAACGCCGCCGAAGCCATCAGCATCATCACTCGGTTTGGCTCTGACCGCATCGTTCGCTTTGCGTTCGAGTTTGCGCGCGCTCAGGGGCGAAAGAAGGTCACCTTGGTTCACAAGGCCAACATCTTGAAGATGACCTCTGGCTTGTTCTTGGAGGTGGGCCGCGAAATCGCCCGCCTTTATCCTGAAATCGTTTTCGAGGACTTGATTGTGGACAACTGCGCCATGCAGCTGGTACGCGATCCGTCGCGCTTCGACATCATCGTCACCACAAATTTGTTTGGCGACATTCTTTCCGATCTAACGGCGGGCTTGGTGGGCGGATTGGGCCTGACCGCAGGCGCAAACATCGGCGAAACCGCCGCCATCTATGAAGCGGTGCACGGAACCGCTCCTGACATCGCGGGACAAGGTAAGGCCAACCCCACGGCCGTGATGCTGGCGGGGGTCATGATGTTGGATCGCTTGGGCCAACGCGACCGCGCGCGAAAGCTGGAGCGCGCGGTTCGTGCCACCATCGCCGAAGCCAAGTACACCACCGGCGACATTGGTGGCTCAAGTTCCACCAACCAGTTCACAGATCGCGTCATCGCATTGCTTGAGTCTTAAGGTACGCGCCCCCTGCGAAAAAAAGACGCAGCGGCGCGTGGGGAAGGTCTCAGGTTTACAGGGATTTTGACGCTTTTTGGCGCCGATGCGGTGATACAGTACCCGCTTCATGACACCGTGCCGACGTTCCTTCCAGCCTGGGTCCCGCTTGCCTTTTATGGGTACGCTGGTGTTTGTTTTCGCGACCGGTTCGTGTGCAAAAACGCCGGCCACACCTGCGCCAGAACTGTCCACGGCCCCGCCTGCCCCACAAGCTGAAGCCAACGCCAACACCGATCCTCCCAAGGTCACCGAGTTGGCTCGACCGGCGCTCGATATGGAGGAAGCCGGTTGGTCGCCCATTCAAGACGATTTTCCCTATCAAGCTTCGGCGGTCACCGCGCCCTATCCTGCGCAGAACACCACAAACAAAAGCATTTCTGTTCGCCTGGCCAACGACGCCGCGTGCAACTTCGACACGGATCTGCTGCGGCTGTCGACGGGGTGGACCGGCGCGTTTCTGACCGCGACGGGCGTGACTTTCGACACCTCTCACGGTGGGCATCCTCAAGTGGCGGGCCACGTGCAGTTCGGTACGGGTCCGGGTCCCGGCTGGGCCAACACCCGCGGGCGCTTCGAAGATCCGCGGGCCATCCCCTACGGCCCTTTGCCCGAAAAGTGGGCGCGCTGGGATGGACTTTACACCGTAGGCAACGACGTGGTTTTTGCGTACACAGTGCATGGAACGAAAGTGCACGAGTGGAACAGCGTTGTGAAAGCCAACGGCCGCGTGGGCTTTGTGCGAACTTTGGAGCTGGGGCCCAGCAAACAACCGCTAACGACGCGCTTGTTCGATCTGAGCGGGCTTACACAAACCACAGGGGATGGATTGCGGCGCAACTTCCAAGACGAGCGCGGCATCACCCAAGTTGCGGTGGTGGGAGCCCCCGAAGGTTCGCAGATCAAAGACATGGGTGGCGGCAAGATGGCTTTGGCGCTGGCAAAAACCAAAGCGTCCACAACTTTGAAAATCGTCACTAGTTTTGTTGCGGCGGCAGAAGGGTCTTCGGACATTGAGCCGCTGCTGGCCGGCGCGCCGCATTTGCCGACGTTCAAAAGCGGTGGTCAGCCCCACTGGCCCAAACCCATCGTGACCAAAGGCGTGCTGGGGACCAACAGCGGCGCCTACGTTGTTGACCGCATCACCACCCCCTACCCCGGCGTATACAAGGGCACGCCCGAAGATTGGAAAGACAACGTCTTTCGCCGCCGCATCATGATCGCGGGGCTCGACTTTTTTGCAGATGGCACCCGTGCGGCGCTTTCCACCTGGGAGGGCGATGTGTGGGTTGTGTCAGGCATTGATGAAACTTTGCAGCGTTTGGAATGGCGCCGCTATGCCTCAGGCCTTTACGAGCCGCTGGGGCTCAAGATCGTCAACGACGTGGTGTACATCACCGGCCGCGATCAAATCACGCGCTTGCATGATTTGAACAACGATGGCGAAGCCGACCACTACGAAAACTTCAACAACCAAGTCACCAACACCCCCGGTTTTCACGAATTTCAGTTTGATTTGCAAACCGATCGGCAAGGCAATTTCTACACCGCAAAAGCGGGCCCCGTGCGCGGCGGCGGGCGTGGCTTCGGTGGTGGTGGCGGCAACGGAGAGATCACACCCATGGCAGGTGCCATGCACAAAATCTCGAAGGATGGCAAAAGCCGCACGGTTTTCGCCACCGGCTTTCGCGCGCCCAACGGAATGGGCGTGGGGCCCAACAACGAGATCACCACGGGCGACAACGAAGGCACGTGGATGCCCAGCAGCCCCATCAACTGGGTTCGCAAAGGCGGCTTTTATGGCGTGGAAGACTTGGCCCACCGAAAGCCCATTCCGCAACCCGATAAGCCCTTGGCGTGGCTGTCAAAGGCCTACGACAACTCAGGTGGCGGACAAGTTTGGGTCACCAGCGACAGGTTTGGGCCTATCAAGGGGGAGTTGCTGCACATGTCATATGGGCGCGCCTCAATTTATTGGGTGTTGAAGGAACGAATCGGCAAGCAGATGCAAGGTGGCGTGGTGAGATTGTTGGGGGGCTCGGACACGGCGCCATTCACGGGCGAGCCCGTCAAACTCACGTCGTCGGCCATGCGGGCAAAATTCAACAGCAAAGACGGCCAGCTTTACGTGGTTGGCCTTTCGGGTTGGCAATCAGATGCCGTTTCGCTCACGGGCTTTGATCGCATTCGCTACACAGGCAAAGAGATTCGTACAGTGTCGGGCTTGAAGGTTACGAGCGCAGGTGTGCACTTGAGCTTCAGCCACCCGATTGATCCCGCTTCGGTGATTGCCGAGAATTTTTCAGGCGAGCGCTGGAACTATCGCCGCACCAGCGACTACGGTTCACCCGAGTTTTCCGTTGAAAACCCCGCCAAACGCGGCCACGACCGGTTGGACATCTACAACGCCAAACTTTCCAAAGATGGGCGCACCGTTAGCCTGAGCATTGATGAGCTGAAGCCGGTGCACCAAATGCTGCTCAAATTCAAAGTTGTGGCGGCCGACGGCACGCCGGTGGCGCAAACGGTGATGCATACCATCCACGTTGTGCCCCGCGATCCCAATGCCAAAGCCAACACGGCGGTGGCCAACCGAGGACGCCCAGGCTTGAAGCTTTCGGTGTCGTCGGCGCAGTCCAAAGCCGCCGATGTGTCGGCGGTAACCGGTGTACAGCTGTTTGTAGGGCGGGGCCGGGCCGCTAGCCCGCTGACACCGCCGGGGCCGTTTTCTGCAGTTTGGGAAGGCAACTTGCGGCCTGAACTGCCGGGCGATCATGTGCTGGCCGTGGATGCCGCGGGACCTGTTGAGGTTTTCTTGGATGGCAAGCCCCTGCCCCTGATATCGGCGAAGGTGCCCGGCGTCACCCGCAGCAAGCCGGTGGCATTGCCTGGCAAACCTACAGCCTTGCGCGTGGTTTACAAAGGTGGCCAAGGCAACCAAGACGATCGCGTTCGGCTTCTGTGGGCGAACGCCAATCCGGAACGGCCGGGACAAGAATGGCTAAGCCCACTACCCAACAATGTGCTTCGCCACCAGCCCACACCAGAGATGCAAAATACGGCCAAGTTGCATCTGGCGCGCGAGGTGTTTTACGAAAGCCGCTGTGCCAGCTGCCATCTGCCGGCAAGCCGCACAACCGCCGCCCCGGAACTAGCCATGGACGCGCCAAGCCTTGATGGCATTGGTTCGCGCCGCAACTGGCACTGGATGAAAAGCTGGATTGAAAATCCCAAAGGCATGCGGGCCAGCGCACGGATGCCCCGCATGTTCAAAGGCAAAGAATCGCGGGAGGATGTTGAAGCCATCGCCGCGTATCTGGCGACGTTGCGCGACGAAGCCATAGACAGGCAGCGCAACGAGCTGGCAGCCGCAATCACGCGCAAGGTAGAACATGCGGCCACCTCGGGCCCAAAACCCAGCAGCAAACTGTTCGCTCAGTATTTGTGCAATGGCTGCCATCCCGATATGACGCAGGCTGCTGATGACGGGCGTATCACGCTGAGTCACGCGGCGTTTAAGTTTCCTCAAGGCGCCCTGGCCGCTTACATGCAAAATCCCAGCGCCCACTACGCATGGAATCCCATGCCCGATTTCCGGCTTTCGCGCGAAGAAGCCGTTGAACTGGAAATTTATTTGAGCCACGGCAAGTGGAACCCACCCATGCCGGAGTTGCCAAAGGATGCGGCGGTTCTTGCCCGCGGCAAGAAGCTTGTTGAAACCTCTGGCTGTTTGGCATGTCACGGGTTGAACAACTCCAACAACGCCGCCATGGCGGTGGACCTAAATGCGGGTGCCAAAGGGAAAGGCGGCAACTGCATCGAGGGAACAGGGCCCGCTGAATATCAATTTCACGAAAACGAACGCGACGCTCTGAAAGACTTTGTGAAGAGCAATCTTGCGTCTGTGTTCAACCACGCCCCCACCGAGTTCTTCGAACGGCACGCACGTGGGCTTCGCTGCACGGGTTGCCATGGCAGCGTTGATGGCTTTCCGTCACTCGAGGGGTTAGGCGAAAAGTTGCGCCCCGAATGGGCGTCGGCGTTCATCGCCGGCAGGGTGGCATACAAACCACGTTCCGAAACCCATCCAGATGGGCATGAATGGTTGCGCGCCAGAATGCCAGCGTTCCAGGCGCGCGCGAGCCACTTGGCAGAAGGCATGGCGGCGGCGGCGGGCTTCGGCCCAAGCACGGCCGATCAGGGCGCTGTGAACCCGGAATTGGCCCGGGCCGGTGCACAGCTGGTCTCAGCCGATGGAGGCTTTTCCTGCATTGGATGCCACGCTGTGGGCAAAAAACCAGCAACGCAAGTGTTCGAGGCCGAGGGAATCAATTTGGCGTATTCCGCCGAGCGTTTGCGGCAAGAGTACTTCGCACGCTGGGTTCGCAATCCGCTAAAGATGGATCCGCAAACCAAGATGCCCACATACTTTGACGACAGCGGCACAAGCCCTCTGGACGACGTTTTGGGCGGCAGCGCCGACAAACAAATCGAAGCCATGTGGCACTTTGTTCGGCAACTGCAGGGTTCGCAAACCAACGCCGTGGCCGGGCATTAGAGCCACTCAAAACCGAGCGCCACGTCCATCACTCGCCCCACACCGGCGTTCAAGGGGCGATTTCCACGCGACAGATCTGGGAACTCCCCCGCGTCCACGGCGGCCTCCGCGGCGCGGCGGCGTTGATCGTCAACCACGCCGCCCAAAGCGTAGGGAGAAAACCCAGCCTCAAGCGAAATCGCCACGCCGGGGACCGCACGCCACTTCAATCCGGCGGCGGTGCGCGCCTGCAACATGATGGCACGCAGAGGAACCTGCACGCGATCTTCGGGCGACGCGCTCATCGTGGCGATGCTGGCCGCGCCACCCGCGGACACGTAGGGCATGATCCTTCCGCCCGCCAGCGTACGACCATAGTTCAAAGGGTATAAGCCCAATCCCACCATGGTGCCGTTGTCCCAACGCATGATGGGCACATCAACCTTGAAGAAAAATCGATCGCCGCCCAAGTGCAAGCTGGGAACGATCAGCGACATGTTGTCGTTTACGTCGTCCGAAACCACCTCAGCGGCGCGCGGCAACCGTCGGCTTCTTAACGTGGCCTGGGCGGCTCCCACACGCACGCCCAATCCCACCCAAGGGTAACGTTTTACCGGCCCCGCCTCCGAAGCGCTGTCCCGCAACCGCAACGATCGCGTTTGCGCCCTGGCGCTTCCCCCCATCACAATCGTCGTTGCCAGCGCTAAGACGATGGTGCCGCCCAATCCCCGCATGTTGTGTGCTCCTCGCGATACACCAACGCAAGGACCGGACCACGCGCGAAGAACTGAACAAAGTTGCCGGTTGTGCCGCAGGCGCTTGGCGACAACGGGCGCGAAGGGTTACCAAGCGCGATGAGGGTAACGCTACGCAGTGGTCACGTTGCCCAGCTCTGAGGGTGGAGGAGGAAACACAAAACCCAAACACGGCTCGCAAAGGCCGTGGCTTACCGGATCGTAGTGATTGTCTAACAGGGCAGGAACCCAATCCCACCGGTTCACATCAGAGCCGTAACGCACACGCCGGCAGCTACTGCATTGCACAATTAAGCCCCGACGATCGCGATACTCTGACGTAAACGGCCGCGCTTCATCGCTGTGGGCGTGTTGCACCACCAGCGCGTTGTGCACAAGCCAGCCGCCTGGCGACAATGGCAAAATCCGCAGCAAAAACACGCGCTCTAGCTTTGAGCTTGGGCATAGGTATCGGCTTTCCGCCGCTTGCCCCGAACTAAGGGAGAGTTGCAGCAACGCCTCGTAGTGATCCTGCAAAGGCGGCGAAATTCCGGCCAGAATCGGTGTGCCCAGGCCAAACCGGTTTGCCACGGCCGCACCGCTGTTTTCGTGGGCAAATTTGAACCACGCGGGGTTCAAGTACCCCAAAGCCATTTGGTCGGTTAACGCGTAAATCGTATAGGTTTCGGCCTCTAGGCGGTTCAGGTCAAAAGCCGCCAACGCGGGGCGCATGGCGTCTAAAAGGCGTTCGGCAAGGGGTGGATACATCACCTGCGACCTCATCGCAGATGACGGGCAAAACTAAAGTCATGCGCCTGGGGCCCAGCCTGAACTTTAGCCCATCGCGTTTTTTTCGTTGTGCAACAGCGGGTCACCCATGCGGCACACATTCTTGCCTTCGAATTTCACATCAAAGGAATACATCATGAACTCACAGGCGCCCTTGACTTTGCTGCTCATGACGCCTCCGGCGGAGCCCGCTTCGTCGCCTGCGCTCATTGCGTATTTCGCGCCTTTGGTCATGGGCATCTGGCCATCAACTTTCACCTTCGTGGGGCCAGAGCTGGTGTCGCCCGCTTTGCCGATGTTGGGATAAGGAATGGGAATGGGGCCAGCGGGCGAAGGCGTCTTACAAACATCGGGAAACGCGATGCTCATCCCGCCGCTACCTTTATGAACTATGCCGCGCATATTGGCGAAAGTGGTTTGTGCCATGACAGTGTGCTCTTTTCGTAATGACCTTGGATCACGCGGCGACCGGTTTTGCCAGCGCCTCAAGCCCCAACACCTCAACGTGAATCTCTCGCACCTTCAGAACTTGTTTGTCGCAACTCACAGCGCAGCGCCAGATGAGCGTCATTTCGGCTTCATCGGTGTCGAACACGACTGTATCTAATCTGACCGCAGGGGTCTCATGGCTGCCGCCTAGGATCACTCGCACCAACACTTGCAGTTTGGGCAAGATAAATTGGAACGGCCCCTCCGCGGACAGCCCCAACAGCTGCACGGGCTCGCCGCCTTGCAAATACCGATCGAACACAAGCTCGGGCGGCGCGACATTGAAGAAGCGCAAATTGAAATCGGTAGGCAAGTAGGGAGCGCGTTGTCGCTGCCAAGCGCCGTCGTAGGTGCCGGCAAACTGCCGGCGCATTTTCCACGCAGGCGCCACCGGTCCAAAGCCCACAGGAGCTGGCGTATCTCCCAAGCGGCGCATCAACGCTGAAGGATCTTCAATGTTGGGCGCGGGCGTGTTCACCAACTCGTCTGGGGATCGGCGACCGAGAAATCCGCGCCCCACGGGATTGCGCTCTTCGGCCAACAGCGGGCCTTGCGAAGCCACTTGATGGCTGCCACCGAATGCGCGTTCGTAGTGCAGCGGCACTTTCTCAAACGCGGCCGGGGCCGACAGGCCGCCGCCGCGTTGCCAAACTCTGTCCCCAAAGATGGCGGCGGTTTTGTGTCGCTCGGCCACCACCACCCGAACCGCTGACTGCGGCACCGCACGCCCTTGAGGCGCCCACGCATGCCCCCGCACCAACACATCCGTGCTGGGCTTTGGCAGGTGAATTTCACACGCTTGCTTCAAGCTGGTGACGGCGGGATCGCCATGATATTCGTCGCCACCGGCCAGCGGACGTTGGGTTTCGGCCAGCGCCAGTTGGGGCCGCAGCACGAACGTTCCTTTGATCGCTGTGTACAGGGTGTCGATCCCTGCCGGGTCGGGAAACACCGCGATGGCGGCCTGCAAGGGACTTGCGTTCTTGAGCTGAAGCATGGCTTAAGATGCGAAACCGGTCATGGCAAAAGGCGCCGCATGATCGATTAGCTTTGCGTTTACTTGCCCGAGCTGGTGTTTTTGAAGCGCATAGAAGGCGCGGGTTTGCACATCACACACAGCCTCGGTGCGGGCCGCTAGCTCAAACGCCAAAACATGCCGACGTCGCATAGGGCCGTGGGCCAGCGCTTCGTAAAGGGCTTGCGGTGAAAGCGGCAGCCCCCCGATGTACCTAACGTCAGTCGAAAAGCGTGGCCGCTGAGCTTGCCACCAGCGTGCGATGCCCCGCACATCGGGCAAAGGCAATAGTTCGTCGGGCGTAGGCACCAAGTTCGCTTGCAAGTTGTCTTGCTCGAAGGTTAACGGTTCCTCAGGCAAGGGGGCCTCGGGCGCGGCCAGCTTGGTCGCCACAAGATCAAGTCCCGTCACCGCGCAAAACGCTTCGGCGGCCAAACGCAGATTGGTTTCAGTTTGGGCCTGCATGGTTTCCAAAGCAAGATCCGCCGCTTCGCGTGTGCCCAAGAAGCCCAGCGCGGCAAGCGCGGGCGCAAACGTGGCCGCGTTTGCCAACGCCGATGTCAACAGCTTGCGATCAGACGTCCCCGCCAAGCAGGCCCACCAAAACGGTGCACCACACTCAGGATGATCTGCCACCAAGCCTTGGCAGCGTTGCCAAGCTGCGGGCAGTCCGTGTATTAGCCCTGATTCTACGGCGGCCGCTACCACAGCCATGTCAGAGTCATTGAGGCCAGACAGAACAAACTTGCGCGCCACAGGGGGAGGCAAACAGCGCGCAGCCCGAAACGCCAAACATCGATCGTCTGCCAACGCGCTTTGCGCCAAGCGATCGATTTCCTGTACCAGGCTGGGCTCGCGGCGAAAACTGCGGCACGACACGCGCCAAACCGCAGCATCTGTTCCCAAACCGGAAAGCAGTTTGTGCGTGAGGGCCAGCTGGGCGGGCGTGGTAAGCAATTGCAACGCGCGTTGAAACAGCCACCGCCGGTGAGGCTTTGCCATTCGCAAAGCGGGACGCAACACCTCGTGCCCGAGCCCCGGCAGCTGCGCAAGCGTGTGCACCGCCACCTGGATCTCCCAGACGTGCGGCGAGTTCAAAGCGGGCATAAGCAGCTCTTGCACAACACGCGCGCCACCCAGCCTCACCCCGTCCAGCGCGCCTGATAAGCGGTCCTCCGTCCAAAACCATGTGGCTTGTAGATTGCGCCCGTGCGCATGTAGACCGGCTTCCCAGGAACGCCAAAGAAATTCAGCTTCGTCGAAGCTTGTTTCAACGACCTCCCACAGAGGCGCTAAGGCAGGAGGCTGTGGTGCCATGGCTAGTTGATGCGAACCTGGCCGCCCTTGATGCGGTTGGTGCCCTCTGAATAGGATTCGATTTGGGTGCCACGAATGATCACGCGACCGTTGGCGCGCAAAGTGATCGACGATTTGCCGCACGCGATCACAACCTCTTTCTCGCCCGAGAGCCTCACGCGTTGCCCATCCCCGTCGGCCTCAAGCACTTGTCCTGGCGCCACGGCGCCTACCACCGCCACAACTTGATTCATTCCCCGGTGCTGCGTCACCAGCACCGGCGCACGCGTGGCCATCACCTGTTCAAGCGCGGGGCCCGACAGCGTAATCAACAAGCTGGCAGCGGCCGCGCCGATCTCGTCGTCAAATTGCACCCACGCTTGACCCCGTTCGTCGACCGCAAGCAAGCGCGCCACCCGGGCCGCCAAAGGCCTTGCGTTACAACCGTCCTCATTGCCGACATCAAGCACCTGCTCGCCTTGCAGCTTGGGTTTCATGCCGGGCAGTCTCACCCAGTTGCCGCGAGGAGTCTAGCCCTGAAGGTGGGTCCCTGTCGGCGGGCTCGTTAGATAAAATTTGTTCTAAAGGATTATATTGCTCCTTACGATGCGTAACTTGTGTTACTAAAATTTCCGGGCAAGATAATTCGTTGCGTCGTTGCAAGCGCGCTTCCTGTTCTTGTGGCCTGCGGGTCTCCCCCTCCCGAGGACACGAGCCTTGAATCGCAAGCGCTAACCGCGAACAACGGCATCTCGTTCAATGGCATTTCATTCAACGGCATCTCGTTCAATGGCATTTCATTCAACGGCATCTCGTTCAATGGCATTTCATTCAACGGCATCTCGTTCAATGGCATTTCATTCAACGGCATCTCGTTTAACGGTAT
>JBBSJE010000010.1:0-58949 GCA_038257535.1 Polyangia bacterium | reverse complement strand
TCGGGCGACAGCTCAAGGCTTTCAAGCTGCCGGCGTTCGAACTGGTTGGTGAGCGCGCGCACGGCAGCGTCCCCCTGCGTGCGCACCTGGTCTACGATGTTGCGCGCAGCGGCTTCCGCCTCGGGTGGCATGCCTGAGGTTCGACGGCCCAGCTGCGCCAAACGGTCTTGGTAACCCGGATCGCGGGGGGAGATGATCGTGAGCATGGGGGCGCCCAAGTGTAGCCGATGCGCGGGGCAAAGGCCGGTGGAGGCGGTCTGGCCGAACCGGGGTGCGGGGAGCGCGGGCTACTTTTGATAAATCGCCAGCAGTTCCTTGAACCGATCTTTGGCTTCCGGGGTGAACTGGGACCAATCGGTTTCGTCTTTGTGGCAGGTGTCGCAGTCGAATTTCACACCCTGCTTCTTGGCCTTCTTGACCATGTCTTTCATCACAATCTTGGCTTCCTTGATGCCTCCGCGGCCGCAGGCTTGGTCGATGATGCCCTTGCCGCCCACAGCGTGGGTGCAGGGGTTGGGGCCTGTGAACACAGGGGCGGCGCTGGCGGTGCGGGTGGGTTTGGCGTCATGGGATGCTGCGGGTTTGGCGGCGGGGACCTTGGTGGGAGCGCTGGTGGGCGCTGGCGCCTCGGCCTGCGCTACAACGGGGGGCGCTTCGGGCTCGGCGCTGGGTGCGGTCGCTTCGGCGCTGGGCGCTTCCGGTGCAGGCGATGGGGCCGCCACCACCGCGGGGGGCGGCGAAGAGTTGGAGGACGCGCAGGATGAGATGAGTCCCGCCACAAGCGCAGCGGACAGTAGGGAAGAAGTGAGCTTAAGCATGCGCGCAGACTAATCGCCCGGCGAGGGCCCGCCAAGAGCATAGATTGCTTGGCCAAACCGCGAATGTGCCCTTGTGCACTTGACGCCCAGGAGGATCGGGCGGGATCATCCGCGCTCCATGAACAAGGTGGCAGAAACTTCGGGGCAGGCTCTGGCGGGCGCACGCGACACGCGCAGCCTGTTGGGGCGATACGCCGACGTGGTTTTGGCCTTGGCGGTTGTGGGCACCGTGGGGCTGATGATCGTGCCCTTGCCCACCGCGGTTTTGGACGTGCTGATCACCGCCAACATTGCGGCGGCGGTGACGTTGATGTTGGTGGCGATCTATGTGGGCGAGCCGCTCAAGATTGCCACCTTCCCCACCTTGCTGTTGCTCACAACCTTGTTTCGTGTGGCCATTGAAGTGGCTGCCACGCGGCTCATTTTGCTGCAAGCCGATGCGGGCGATGTGATCTCAGCCTTCGGGCGTTTTGTGGTGTCGGGCAACTTGGTGGTGGGCGTGGTGATCTTTTTGATTCTCACGCTGGTGCAATTTGTGGTGGTGGCCAAAGGCGCCGAGCGCGTGGCCGAAGTGGGCGCGCGCTTCACCTTGGACGCCATGCCCGGCAAACAACTGGCCATTGATGCTGAACTGCGGGCGGGCCACATCAACCGCGACGAAGCGCAAGCGCGGCGTCGACGTTTGGGCCGCGAGGCGCAGTTTTTCGGCGCCATGGACGGGGCCATGAAGTTTGTCAAAGGCGACGCCATAGCGGGGCTTTTGATCTTGGTGGTGAACATTGTGGGCGGGCTGGTGATTGGCGTGTTTCAGCGCAACATGGCGTTTGGCGACGCGGCCCGCACGTACACGATTTTAACCATCGGTGAAGGCTTGGTGGCGCAGATCCCGGCGTTGGTGATCAGCACCGCCGCGGGCGTGCTGGTCACGCGTGTGTCGGCGGAAGACGAAGGCGGGGCGCTGGGCAAAGAAATCGGGCAACAAGTGTTGGCGCATCCCAAAGCCTTGGCGTTTGCGGCCGGCTTGCTGGCGGTGATGGCGGCCATTCCCGGTTTGCCCGCGGTGCCATTTTTGTTGTTGGCGGTCGGATTGGGTTTTGTGGCGCTACGGCTGTTGAACCACGATCGGCGCGTTGGTGAGGGCGTGGATTCGCACGACTCTGATAAGTCGGCAACGCATGAACTGCCCTCAGCGGTGGGAGTGCGCCTGGGCGTGGAATTGGCCGAAGACGTGCAGCCGCGCTTGCAACCATTGCTTGCACGGGCGCGAACAAAGCTGTTTGAAACCCGCGGCATCGATCTGCAACACGTTCGCGTCGACCCCAGCCGCGCGCTGGGCCCACGCAATTTCGTGGTGACGTTGCACGATGTGGAGGTGTTGCAGGGAAGCTGCCCGGTACAAAGCGTGCTGGCGTTGACCGATGCGCAGCGGCTCAACGATTGGCCTGCAGTGCCGGCGCGACATCCCCAAGGCCGGGAAGGCGCATGGGTGCCGGCGCAGGCGGTGGCCCAGTTGCAACGCTTGGGCATTGAACATCTAGATGCGGCTGCCGTGGTGGCCGATCATGTGGCGGCGGCGTTGGACAAATTCGGGCACGAGCTTGTGGGTGTGCAAGAGGCGCAAACCCTGCTTGACGCCGTGGCCAAAACCCACCCTGCGTTGGTGCACGAAACGGTGCCCAAACTCTTGTCGGTGTCCGGTTTGGCCGAAACGCTGCGCCGGCTGGCGGAAGAGCGGGTGTCGCTGCGGCACCTGCGCGCCGTGCTGGAAACTTTGGCCGCCACCCGCAGCGTTGAAGAGCGCACACCGGAAGCCTTAAGCGAGCGATCACGACAAGCTTTGCGCCGCGCGCTTACCAACGATCACGCCAGCAGCGCCGGGTTGGTGAGCGTGTTTGTGCTCGATCCGATGATCGAAGAAACCTTGCAAGACAGTGTGTCGCGCGGCGGACGGCAATGGGCGTTGGAGCCCGAGCTCATGCGCGATGTTCAAGCGGGCGCGCGACGCGCGTTTGGCAATACGGCGCAGCCACTGGTTTTAACCCATGGCCGCATTCGCCGCGCGGTTTGGCATCTGCTTGCGCCTGAGTTTCCCGCCAGCACGGTGCTTTCGTACGATGAGCTGCTGCCCGAAACCACGGTGGAAACGTTGGGGCGAATTACGCCTGCGTAAGTATCTTAAAGGACCACGGTCCAGTCTTCGGTTCGGAGGCCCGAAACGCGCTGAAACTCCTTGATGTTTGATGTGACCAAAGTGCCGCCACGAGATAGCACAGTGGCCGCGATGACGAGGTCGTTGGGACCAATCGGTGTGCCCGCCATTTCAAGTTGTGCGCGAACCTCTGCGTATTGGGCCGCGGCCTCCGAATCAAAGGGAACAATCTCAAGAGGCGCCAAGAACGCACGGATGGCGTATCGTGTTGCTTCCGGTCGATTTGACTTTGCGGCACCTAACAAGAGCTCCGCTTGCACCATCGACGGCACTCGAATTTGATCCGGTGGGGTTTGTTGCAGGCGTTTGGACAGGGCGGGGTGCGTGCCCTTGAGAAAATAGATGCAGACATTGGTGTCGAGGAAAAAAATCAAAGCGCAGCCCTAGGAGCGTCTGTGTCGGTCGGGGGCTCAGGGGGTCTTTCTAGCCCCGAATCCGCAAGTGCCCCGAAAAGCTCGAAGTACCTATCGGGCCATTGATTGCCTAGAGCTCGCTCTAGGGTTCCTCGAACCCAACTGGACACTGATACACCACAGCCCTCGGCGGCAGCGCTAACGCGATGAGCCGTGTTTTCGTCCAGATATATGGTTACTTGAGCCATCCGTAAAGTATAGGTGCACTTATAGGTGCCGACAAAGGGGAAAAGGCGCAAGACACGGCGCCATTTAATAGGGGCTTAACTTGCACTTGTTCATGTACAAGTATAGGCCTATCTTTATTCCATGAGTCGCGCCGTCAACATTGCAGAGTTAAGGGATAACACCTCGGAATTGCTGGACGCCGCACTGCAGGGTGAAGAGATCACGATTTGTCGACGAAATGTCCCAATAGCTCGCCTTACCGCCCTGGCGAACGCCAAGAACCGAACAAAGCTTGGATTCGCTCCCGGCGTGATCGTCTTTGACGTGGAGGGGCCGGCGATCCCTGAGGACGAATGGGAGATGTTGGCGCCGAGGGAGGGCGAATGAATCTGCTCTTGGACACCTGCGCCATCTTGCATGTTGCTGCTCAGCCCGAGAGATTGACCGCCGCCACCAAGGCAGCGCTCATAAACCCAAGCAGTCAAGTTCATGTATCCCCGATTTCGATTGCCGAGATGGCCTGCCTGGTTGATAGAGGGCGACTTCAGCTTCCAAAGCACTGGCGCGCGTGGTTCGAGGCTGCGGTGAACGACAACGGGTGGATCGTGGTCCCGATCTCGCTCGAAATCGCAGCAGAGGCGTTTGCGTTACCTCCGCCTTTTCATCGGGATCCTGCAGACCGAATCATGGTTGCGACAGCGCGGCTCGAAAGAATGTCGCTCGTCACCACGGATCGATTGATCCTCGACTACCCTCACGTGCCCACCCTTTCTTAGGTCGCGCGTCGTAGCTATCGTTA
Source organism: Polyangia bacterium (assembly GCA_038257535.1). Classification (GTDB taxonomy): domain Bacteria; phylum Myxococcota_A; class Polyangia; order Fen-1088; family Fen-1088; genus JAGTJU01. The sequence continues at coordinate 54,542 of JBBSJE010000010.1, read as the reverse complement.
GGGCGGTTGAACCCGCGCGTGACTTCCGTAGAATGCGGCGCATGAGACTTCACCACTTGCTTGTGGCAGTAATCGTGATCGTTGCCAGCGGTTGCGCGGCCACCCAGCTGCCTGACGGGCCCATCCTCAAAGAGTATGCGCTGCCGCAAAAGGTGTTCGAGTTGAAAAGCGGCTTGCGGGTGTTGGTGCAAGAAGATCACAGCAGCGCGCAGATCGTGGTGACCTCAACGTTTGCGGCGGGCAGCAAAGACGATCCGGTGGGCAAAGAAGGGCTGGCCCACTTTGTTGAGCACTTGGCGTTTCGATCCAAGCCCGATGGCAAAACCCAGGTTTGGGATCTGCTGAAGCGTAGCGGCGGATCGTTCAACGCGTTTACCGCCGCCGACATCACCGAATACTACATCGTGGCGCACAAAGAACAATTGCCGCAGCTTATGCAGCTGGAAGCGTGGCGGCTGTTGCGCACGATCGAAGGGGTTACTGAAGAAGAATTTGCGATTGAACGCGAGGTTGTGCGCAACGAGTTGCGCTTGCGCGGGGAAACCACCGTGGGCAGCCGCGTGTTTGATGCCACGCTGAAACAGCTTTTTCCCCCCAAGCATCCTCTGGGTCGCACGCTGGCGGGAACACCCGCGTCTATGTTGGCCACCACGCTGCAGGATGCGCACGAGTTCGTGAAGAAGCACTACAAACCCACGAACTGCACGGTGGTGATTGCCGGCGACGTGAACCCCGACGAAGTGGCGAAAATGCTGGGCATGTGGCCGGCCGAATTGCTGTTTGGCCCGGGTGGCCCCGAAGGTCCCGCGGTGCCGCCCCGACCTCGGTTCAAAGAAACCCCCGCACCGCTGCCACCGCCCCCCGTGGACACCAAACTTGTGAAGCACAAAGGGCCGGTGCTAGAGCCTGTGCTGATGATCGCTTGGTCGTTGCCAGGGGGCTTGCGGGGCGACGATATGAAAGCGCAATTTGCGGCCCAAGCGTTGACTGTTGCTTTGGGCATGGGCATTGAGCGCAAGTACAAAGATGAACTTGAAAGCATGGGCGCCGGGCATCTGGCGTTCGCCGATGGCTCTGTGATGTTGATTCAAGCGCAGATGCGCCCGGGCGCCGATCCTGAGCGCATTCGGCAGCGCATTCTCGACACGGTTTCCAACACCTGGGCGGGCGATGAAGAGGTGCAGCTTGTTCAGCAGTTCATGGCCAGCTACGGCAAGTGGGGCACGGCCACAGCTTTGGTGCGCGCCAGCGGCGATCCGGTGCAAAGCGCGCTGGCGGTGGCGCAACATCTTGCGGGAACCGGAAGCCATGCGTTTTTCAAGGACTCGCTCGAAGACCTAAGCCGCGTGCAGTGGACTGAGGTGAAGGAGTTCGCGTACGCCTATCTGAAGCGCGAACGTGCGGTGTCGGTGTTTTTTGAACCCGAAAACGATGAAGTGCGGGTGGGCGCGGTGGCGGCGCCCGAGCATCGATTGGGTGGCGACAACAAGCCCAACATTGCGGGACTGGGCCCTGAGGAACTTCGCAAGATCATGATTCCACCTGGACTGGGCAAGGTGCCGCACTTTCAATTGGACAACGGCCTCACGGTGTACACGGTGCCTCGAAAAAGCGCGCAGGTCGCCAGCATGACGTTGTCGTTGCCGGGGGGAAATGCCACCGTACAGCCTATGGGGCTTGCGAGTCTTGCGCGAGGCATCTCCAAAACCCATTGCAACGATCATGGAAGCTTGATGCCGGTGGGCGGCGAGATTTATGAAAGTGGTGGGAATGTCGGCACCATAATCCGAATGGAGGTGCTGGCGGGCAACTTGGTCAATGGCATGGCGGTGCTTTCCGATGAAGTGCGCTGCCAGCAAGCCAGCGAAGAAATACATCTGAATCTGGGCGAGATGTTCGACGTGTCGGAAGCGCGCATGAAACGCTTGCGCGAACGCCAACAGTATCGCGCCACGGAGCGGTTTTGGCAGACGCTGTATCCCGATCATCCTTACGGCAAGGTCTCGTCCGAGCCCAGCGAACTTCGCAAGGTGCGGTTTCCAGAGCTGCAGGGGTTTGTGCAGGGCCACTACCGCCCGGATGCGGCTGTGGCGGTTGTGGTGGGCGACGTGACAAAACAAGAGGTTGAGCAGCTGACACGCAAATATTTTTCGCCATGGACGCGGGGACGTTCAGGCGCGCTCACAGCGCCGCCCTTGCCACCACCTCCGGCCACCCGCAACGTGGTTCTCTTTGATCGCCCTGGCGCCACGCAAACTGTGGTGAGCGTCGGTTGCCGCTTGCCCGAGATCAAGGCAGAGCTGATGGCCACTGCGGACGTTGCGGAAGCCAGCTTGACCGAAAGCTTGTGGGAATTGCGCGCAAAATGGGGCGCCACCTACGGCGCGTACGCGGGCATCAGCAGATACGCTGGTGGGGCGGCGCACTTAACCATGGGCGGGGCGATTGAAACGCCGCAAACCGGCCTTGGCGTCAAGGCGATGCTGGACCTTCTGGAAGTGGCGGGCAAACAAGGCCCCAACCTTGTGACCTTTACAACTTCGCGCTGGGATCTGGCGCGCAAATTCAACCGCCGCTTTGCCGATTCTGAAGCGGCCGCTGATGCCATTTTGTTAGCCACGCACAATGGTTGGTCGGCGTCAGTTTGGGACGAATACCCCGAGATGTTGGCGTCAAGCACGCGCGCGGATGTGCGCGATCTGTTGGCCGAGTGCAGTGGCCACGAAGTGGTGGTGATGGTGGGCGACGCGCCGGCGATCAAGCCGTTGCTTGAGCAGGTGGGTGTTGAAGTCACCGAGACTGTCGACTTCACGCCCGCCACCGTTACGAAAAATTAAAAGTGGCAAGCCAAGCGCCTACCAAACCGGTGCTGCTGATTCACGGCGGCGCCGGCAACATCACCAGCAGCAACATCGACGAAGCGGCCGCGCGGCAGGCGTTGACGGCGGCGCTGGACGTTGGGTGGCGCGTGTTGGAATCAGGAGGCGCCGCGCTTGATGGCGTGCAAGCGGCGGTGGCCTGCTTGGAAGACAGCGGCTGCTTCAGCGCGGGCAAAGGCGCCACGCAAGACACCGAGGGCACGGTAAGCCTTGATGCGGCCGTGATGGACGGCGCCACTCGCAACGCCGGTGCGATTGCCGCTGTGCCGTGGTTGAAAAATCCAATTGCAGCGGCGCGCTTGGTATACGAACACACACCACATGTGTTGCTGGTTGCCCAAGGCGCCGAAGCGTTTTTGCGCCAGCACAACGCCACGTTTGCAGCGCCTGCGTACTTTGTTCCCGCGCACGCCGCGGCGGCCCCCAAGCACGGCACGGTGGGCGCGGTGGCCTTGGATGCGCGGGGGCACACGGCAGCTGCCACGTCTACCGGTGGCACCTCGGGCAAATTGCCTGGGCGGGTGGGCGATTCGCCGCTTCTGGGCGCAGGCACGTACGCCGATGCGCATGCGGCGGTTTCGGCAACCGGGCAAGGTGAGTTTTTCATGCGCACGGTGTTTGCGCATCGGGTGGGAGTGTCGTTGGCCTTGGGGCAAACCGCCACCCAGGCGCTGGATGCGGCGCTGGCTGAGGTGACGAGCCTGGGAGGTCAAGGCGGCGGCATCGCGGTTTCGGCCACGGGCAGCTGGGACATGCGTTTGACCACGGCCGGCATGTTTCGCGGCGTGCGCACCGTTTCAGACCGGCCGCGCGTCGCAATTTTCCGTGACGAAGCGCTCACGTAGGCTGCCGAATGGATTCGGCAATTCCTGCTGCCCCACTGCTGCTCACATAGCCGTCGATTCATAACCCAATCGAAACGACGTTACACCGGCGAGCAAAAGGACGACCGGACCCGTGAGCGCAGAGCCAACTTCGTTCTGGCGTAGGCCATGCATGATATCTCAGCAAACATGATCGTACCGATGCGACATGTGAAAAAATTGGAAGCGAGGGTAAACACATGGCCAACACCGAAACACAGCCCAATGGGGCCTTTGACTTCGCGGGAACTCTGGGCAAGATGCTTGAAACGCACCCCGAGTTTCCAGTCTTAGAACGTTCAGCGCTACTTGATTGCCTTCGCGCATGTTACGACTGCGCGCAAGCATGCGTAGCCTGCGCGGACGCCTGCCTTGGAGAGCCAGACCCGAATTCCATGGCCCGCTGTATTCGCTTGAATCAAGATTGCTCGAACATCTGCGAAGCCACGGGAAAGATTCTGACCCGGCAAACCGAGTTTGACCCCAGCATGGCCAACGCGATTTTGCAGGCGTGCGCAACGGCTTGCCGCTTGTGTGGCGACGAATGCGCCAAGCACGCCGCGAAAATGAAACATTGCGGGGTTTGCGCTGAAGCTTGCCGCAGCTGTGAAAATGCTTGCCAAACGCTGCTGGCGGCATGAGCGGCGGGATTGAGAGGTCGATGGATTCGAGGCGGTGACGCGGCCCGGCTCGGCTGGGTTGACTTAGTCTCATGACTTACGTTTGCCTGCGATCTGACGCGCGTGTTTGCCTTTCAGGTGGAAGAGCCTGCGCCCAGTGCCTACGGGTATACGCCTGGCAGTCACGGCACCTCAGATCTGCACGATCTGGTGCACAACTGGACGTCAACCGCAAGGACAGCCAAGACCCCGCGCGCCTGGATGCGGCCAAACGCTACCACCGCCTGCACGCCTCGCTGTTTGCGAAGATCCTCACGCTGTAAAATGAGGTCAAGGAAGCCGACGGCAAGCCCATGCTGCACCACACAGCCGTACTCTGGTGCGGCGAAATCGCGCAGCCGGGGCATTCGTACCAAAACAACAAGTGGGTACTGGCGGGGCAGCTTGGCGGGTACCTTAAGACGCAGCAGTTTTTCGATTGGGATGGCGACAACGTGCGCTGGTCGGGCAGCCCGCCGAGCGTGCCCTCGAACGGCGATCTGTTCACCACCCTTGCCAATGGCATGGGCGTGCCTACCGAAAAATTTGGACACGCCGCCGCCTGCCGCGGCGAGATCGCCGATATCAAGGCGTAAGCGACACACTCGATCACCAGCGCGTCCGATGCTCGCTTGACGCCGTCATAGCGGTGGGCCACACCTTCCCTCATGACGGCCTCAACACGCAGCGTGCTTTTTCTTTGCACAGGTAACTATTACCGAAGCCGCTTTGCCGAGATCTTGTTCAATCATTTGGCCACCACGCGCGGCTTACCCTGCCGGGCCGATTCGGCGGGTTTGGTCGAGCGGTGCTGGGAGCGAAACGTGGGGCCGCTGTCGCCGCATACACGTGCCGCGCTGGCAGAACGCGGGATCGCGCATGCAACACCCCGAAGTCCACGCGATGTGACCGCCGCCGATTTCGAGAGCTTCTCGCGCGTGATCGCGCTCAAGCGCGCCGAGCACCTGCCCATGATGGAGGCGCGTTTCGCCGAATGGGCCCACCGGATCGAGTACTGGGCGTTCGACGACATCGATTTCCAGCCACCCCACTTGGTGCTCCCGCACATTGAGGCGGCGGTGGCTGAACTGTTGAACAGCTGGGCCCAATAAACGGTTTTCCACCGGTCGAAAACAACCGCCTTCACCAAACAAACGCGTCCGACCCCGACAGCAATTCCTTTATACTCCCGTCGGTTTGTCGACCAACGGGAGGGGATGTCATGCGGAAAATCAATGTTGTGGCCGTGGGTTTGTTCGTTCTATCGGGATGTCGCACAGCGGGACCTGATCGTCCGTCGAAGAACGATTCTAGCGGTGCCTCTGCGCCTGGGGAGGCATCCGCCTCTGAACCGAGCACGCATCACCAGCACCATCAGAGCGAAGACTGGACGCTAACGGGGATCGCTACGGATGCAAAACTGCTGGAGAAACTCGGCAACGTGCATCGGCCGGTGACGACGTCATCGGTGCAAGCGCAGGCCTTCTTCGATCAAGGACTGGCGCTGGCATACGGCTTCAATCACGACGAAGCGGCGCGATCTTTCGCCAAAGCGGCACAGATCGATCCCACCTGTGCTCTGTGTTTTTGGGGCGTGGCTTACACGCTTGGCCCCAACTACAACATGCCCATGTTGCCTGAACGCGCGGAAGTGGCCTGGCAGGCCATCACTTCGGCCCAGAAGCTCGCAGCCAAAACTTCGCCGGTGGAACAAGCCTTGATCGGCGCGCTCGCCAAGCGGTTCGCCGGGCCCGCGTACGTGGATCCGGTGGCGATGCAGGCCTATAACGAGGCCTACGCGCAACAGATGGCCGAAGTGGCTCGACGTTTTCCCACCGACATGGATGTGCAGGCTTTGTACGCCGAAAGCATGATGAACGTGAACCCCTGGAAGCTGTGGACCGCCGATGGTCAGCCCGCGCCTGGCACAGAAGAAATCGTTGCCGTTCTGGAGGGGGTGTTGGCGCGCGAGCCGCAACATGCCGGCGCAAATCATTTTTACATCCACGCCGTGGAAGCCTCCAAAACCCCCCAGCGCGCGATCCCCGCGGCAGATCGGCTACCCGGGCTCGTGCCGGGCGCTGGCCACATCGTGCATATGCCCGCCCACATTTATCAGCGGGTGGGCCGATACGCCGACGCCTCGGACGCGAACCGGCGCGCCGCGCAGGTGGATGAAGCCTATCTAAAAACAATGAAACCTCTCGGCTATTACCCATTTTACGTGGGGCACAATTACGGCTTTCTGGCCTATTCCGCCTCGATGGAAGGTCGGTACGCCGAAGCCATTGCGGCCGCGCGAGATTCGGCGGCCAGCTTGCCCATGGACATCGTGTGCGGCATGCCCGGCATGGATTTCTTCTTGTCCGAACCCTTGCTGGTGATGGTCCGCTTTGGCCGCTGGAACGAGGTCATGGGCGAAGCGGAACCTGCAGCGAAGTATCCGGTGCTGGTGGCCTTGTGGCATCACGCACAGGGCATGGCCAAGGCCGCCACGGGTAAGCCCGAAGAAGCAAAGACGCATGCCGCCGCCATTCTCCGCATTGCGGAGCCCTTGCCGGATGAACTGATGACGGGACTGAACACGGGGCAACAAGTGCTGAAACTGGCCGCCATGGTGGTACATGCACGCGCCGCCGAGGGCGAGCGGGATCCGCGCGCAATAGACCTATGGCAGCAGGCGGTGACCCTAGAAGATGGACTCGGTTACAACGAACCGGCGGATTGGTTTTATCCGGTGCGACACTATCTGGGCGCCGCCCTTTTGGACGCGGGTCGCGCGCGTGACGCCGAGCAAGTTTTTCGAGCTGATCTGGAACGCCACCCCAAGAACGGCTGGGCGCTGTTCGGGCTATGGAAAGCGCTTCAAAAACAGAAGAAACCCGGGACCGCCGCCAAACGCGATTTCCAGTCGGCGTGGAAGAACGCGGATACGCAATTGGCCCGCGCTGCATTGTAGTTTGACTTCCTGCCGAGGAAGCAACGGGCGTTTGTAAGTCAGCGCGCCTTGAACGGCGGGGGAATTGGTTAGCACCGGCGGCGTCATGGCCGGGGTCGGGGGTCCAGGTTACAATGGACGTTCATGACCCCTTCGTCCATGGTCGCCGCACTCGCCGCTGTGCAAGCGCGTCTGGCTGAGGTACCCGATAAGGATGCCATGCTGGCGTGCCTCTTCGGCCTCGCGCCGTTTCCGCTGCAAGTCTACGATCGCACCGGGCGCTCGATCCTTGTGAATCAGGCTTTCCGCGATCTTTATCGCACCGAGCCCCCACCCCACTACTGTATCTTCGATGACAAGATTCTCGAGGCCGGGGGTTTTTTGGTCCTCGTACACCGGGCGTTCGCGGGTGAGGTGATCGAGCTGCCAGCCCTGTGGTACGACCCCTCGGCACTTGGCATTCCGGGCACCGAAGGCTCCAAACGCGCCGCCATCTCCACCACCTTGTTTCCGCTCTTCGACGCACTGGGGGCGGTCAGCCACGTGGTGATCGTGGCCCGCGACGAAACCGAAGCGATGGGCGCCCGCGAGCGCCTGGAATGCGAACGCAACGCAGCCCAGAAGGCCCGCCAGGAAGCCGAAGCCGCACGCGCCGAGGCTGAACGCGCAAGCCGCACGAAGGACGAGTTTTTGGCCATGCTGGGCCACGAGTTGCGGAACCCGCTGGCGCCCATCGCCACGGCTTTGCACCTCGCGCGTCTGCGCGGCAGCCTCACCGCGCGCGAGCAAGAGGTGATCGAAAGACAAGTGCAGCACCTATCGCGGCTGGTGGATGATCTGCTCGACGTCTCGCGGCTCGCCCAGGGAAAAGTGAAGATGGATCGCAAGCCTCTGGAACTCGGCCGCGCCATTGCGCGCGCGATCGAGATGGCGAGCCCCTTGCTCGACGAATGCCAGCACCACCTGACCCGGCAAGTGCCCCAGCAAGGCTTGCTGGTAAACGGCGACGAAGGGCGGCTTGCGCAGGTGTTCGCGAATCTACTGACGAATGCTGCCCGGTACACACCATCTGGTGGACAGCTTGGCATTCGCGCGAAAAACACCGGCGATGCAATCGAGGTGCAGGTCAGCGACGATGGCACAGGCATCGCCCCGGATCTGCTGCCGCACATTTGGGAGAGCTTCATACAAGGGGCACGATCGTCCCCGCGCGAGGGCGGCCTGGGGCTGGGCTTGGCCCTCGTGCGTAGCTTCGTCACGCTTCACGGCGGGCAGGTGGAGGCTCAAAGCGCAGGCCCGGGCAAGGGCAGCACGTTCATCATCACCCTGCCCGCCTGTCAAACCGACGATGTCATTGCCGTCGCAGTGGCTTCACCAAATCTTACGAGTACACCCACACCACGCAAAGTGTTGATTGTCGACGACAACGCCGACGCGGCCGAAATGCTGGCGGAGTACGCACGCATGCGCGGCTATGAGGTGGCGACGGCGGGGGACGGTCCCGAAGCGTTGCGGTTGGCAGAGACCTTCAAACCCGACGTGGCTCTGTTAGACATCGGCCTGCCGATGATGGATGGCTTCGAGCTTGCGGGAAACTTGCAAGCCACACTGGGCGCCGAAGTTCCTCTCTTCGCTCTGACCGGCTACGGGCAAGATCAGGATCGAGAACGCAGCGCCGCCGCGGGCTTTTGTCGCCATTTCGTTAAGCCCGTGGGCATAGACGAGGTCATGCAGGCCATCGCCGAGGTGACAAGCTGAGACTGTGTGCCCCAAGACCGATCACAATGCAATCGGCGACAAACGCAATGCGGAATGGCCATTTTTAAGCCAATGTTAAAGTAGCCGTGTCTATTTTGATATGCACTTCAAAATAGCCATCTGCGCTGGCTGGAAGTGCTTCGCCAACGCCGCCGATTCCCAGAATTCTATGGGTACGATTTCCTGCGACGACGGTCGCACGTGGGTGTCCGACCGGGCCGTCGAGAACAGCAACGACGACCACGGCGAGTATTCGGCGCGTGGCCTCGCCTATGGCCAAAACACTTTTGTCATCAACGTGGGTTGGGGCAAGCCGGGCAAAGTGCGACGCAGCGAAGACGGGGTGGCTTGGCAGCAAACCCTGGGCCCAATGAACTCGGCCTACGCCGACATTGCTTACGGCGCCGGTGCCTTTGTCATCTCTGGGGCCACAAATCGCGCCGGTCTTTGGACGGAGGGCTGACGTGGCAAAACGACGTGGGTCAAGGCAGTGGAAGCATCTTGCGCAAGATCATCTTCGGCGCCCACGAAGGGGGCCGTTTCATCGCCGCGGGGGATGGCCGCATGATGTACAGCAACGACGTGGCCAAGACTTGGAAGGCGCCCAAACAGTTTTCCTCGGAGTGCACTTACATGCTGGGTTCAGAAGGCGGCATTGCCTACGGAAACGGCACGTTCGTGATGGTGGGGGGCAACGGCTACGCCTGTCACTCCACCGATGGGGGAGATCGCTGGACGCGCGAGAAGATTCCGGCGGCCATCCGAGGTGACCTCATCTGGACCGGCAGCGAGTTTCGCGCCTACACGAACGGACGCTTCTTCCGCAGCAGCGACGGCAAAACCTGGACTTCGCAGGCAACGACGCCGAACAACATCCTGCCGGGATTCATGGCCATCTCGGATGCGGGCACCTTCGTGGGGATCCATCGCGAAAATCAGACAGACCACTTTTATCGCAGCGAAGATGGCGTGGCTTGGACGAGGTTGCCGGCCACCGCGCATGGTACGGGACCGCGTATCTGGCGTGTGGTCTTCGGTTACGCGGAACCATCTGCGAGTTGCAAGCGGGCGGAATAGCGCCGCTGGTGTAACTTCATTCGGGCGGGGACGACCTGTGGCCAACGTTTCACCAAGATGTTGGTTTGGCGGCGTCTGCTGTGACCGTTCCGTAACCGGATCATCACGCCCCGAATGGATCGTGAGCTTAGACTTCGCGCCAACTCCCCCATGAATCTCGTGGCCACGGCGACACCCGCGCCTGAACACCATCGTTACAGGCTGCTTGCTCCCATCGCGCGTGGTGGCATGGCGGAGCTACACCTGGCAGCCACGGATGGGGCGGACGAATGTACGAAGATCGTCGCCGTCAAGCGGGTGTGGCCTGAGTTGGCGCACGAGCGTGATTTTGTCACCATGTTCACCGATGAGGCCCGGCTCGCCGTGCGCCTGAATCATCCAAATGTGGTGCAGACCTTCGAGGTTGGGCGCATGGGTGGCCGTCTGTTCATCGCCATGGAGTTTCTTGAAGGCCAAACGCTCAACGCCATTTTGTCCCGTTTGCGCGCTCCAGACCTTTTGTCGCTTCCACTGCGCCTCAAGATTCTCAGCAACGTCCTATCAGGGCTTCATTACGCTCACGAACTCACGGCGTACGACGGCACGCCTCTGGGCGTGGTTCACCGTGATGTTTCGCCGCAGAACGTTTTCGTCACCTACGATGGAAGCGTAAAACTGCTGGATTTTGGCATCGCCAAAACCTTGGCTGCCGCTCATCAGACGCTTCCGGGCGTCATGAAAGGGCGCGTGGCGTACATGGCGCCTGAAAGCGTACGCGGCGACATGGTCGACCGCCGTTCCGACATCTTTTCGGTTGGCATCATGCTTTGGGAGACGGCGTGCCATCGCAGGTTTTGGCAGGGAGAGACGGAAACTTCCATTCTGAGGAAGCTCATCTCGGGCACACCCATCGAAGTGCCTCCCCTTCCTAGCGACGCCCCCGCCGGTCTCGAAGAGGTGTGCCGGCGCGCCCTGTCCATCGATCGCGATGATCGGCAGGCCACGGCGGCTGAGATGCAAGCTGAGATAGAGCGTCTGATCGTGGGCAGTAGCGAGTCGTACGACCGCCAGCTAGGATCTGTCGTTAGCTACGCCTTTCGGCAAGAGCAACAGCAGATGCGTGCTTTGATCGATCGACGTCTGCGCGGCGAAAGCCTGCCCGGCGATATGGAGGCAAACGGCCGCCCCACAACGCGGTCGTTTACGGCCGTACCCATTCCTCCGCCTGAAGCGGTGCCCATGGCAACGTTTGCAGAGCTTGCACCCGCGCCTTGGTGGACAACAAGAAAAGCGATCGTGGTCGCGGCCACGATGGCGTTGCTCCTGTTCGCAACTTTGGCGGGCGCGAAAACCCTCATCGCACGGCAGCCGGTCACAAAGTTTGCGGAGCAGGTGCACTCGCCGCAAGCGCCAGCTGCCGTGGAGCAAGCGCCAGCTGCCGTGGAGCAAGCACCAGCGGCAGTGGAACAAGCGCCAGCGGCGGTGGGACACGCGCCAGCGGCGGTGGAACAAGCGCCTCCCAAGTTCGCGGAATCCGTAACAGCCGACGGCGCGGGGGAGAACGAAGCAGGCAAACCCTCCTCGTCGCAGATCAGGGTGCGCCGTCACGTGACACCTTCCCGACGCATCACGCGGAAGCCAGCTGCCGCACCACTGGGCGAGATCAATGCAGCCCCGCCAAGCAAGCCATCTCAAACTTCCCTAGATGTCGCGGCTGAAGATCCGCCCGCCGACGATCCCTTTGATCATCCACTACCCCCTCGGCCTTCACGCCCGTCCTCGAGTCGTCTTGATGTCAACAACCCTTACCGTTAGGCCGCTGGCGCTTTGTTTGGCGCTGGTCGCAAGTGTAACGTATCTGCCTAACGTGCGCGCAGAGCCGGCCGCTGTGGGTCAGCCCCATGCGCCCGCCATCCGCCGGGCGGAGTCCCACTTCAAGCGTGGCGTGGAGCTCTACAACGAGGGCAACGCGGAGGCGGCGATGGTTGAGTTTCGCCGCGCCTACGATTTGGCGCCCCGGTTTCCTATCCTCTACAACATGGCGCAGGTGGCGTATTCCCTCAACGACTATGCCGCCGCGGTCGCGCTATTTGAGCGCTATCTGGCTCAAGGGGGCGCAGGCGTTCCCGAAGAACGCCGGAAAGCTGTTGCAGAAGAAATCAAACGCCTGCGCGGGCGCATGGGGCGCGTTCACGTCATTTGCAACGTGCAGGGCGCTCAAGTTACGATCGACGACGTGATCGTGGGCCAAAGTCCTCTATCGGCCATAGCCGTCAACATCGGGCGCCGCAAAGTGTCCGTATTCTCGACGGACGGGCGCTCAGCCACCCAGATCGTCGAAGTTCCAGCGGGCGAGACCGTTGTGGCACGCCTTATATTGACGGCAGCCGATGCACCGGCCAAACCCGCGCCCGACCCAGGGCAGCAACTGTCCCCTGCGCCTGCAAGGGCAACCGGGCTGTCCACAGGTGCCATCGTCGCATGGGCTTTGGCGGGAAGTATGGCGGTGGGGGCTGTGGCCACGGGCGCATTGGCCTTGCAGGCGTCGCGCGAGCTTGACAAAGCCAAGCAATCATTTCCTGTGGAGAGTCCAGATCACCTGCGTGACCAAGAAGAATCGGTCTCACGCAAGGCCCTGCTCACCGATGCGCTGATTGCGGGCGCGGTGCTATCGGGCACAGTGGCCTTGCTGTTGACGTTGTCACGCGAAAGCCCGGAGCGCGAAACGCCCCCTCGCTCTACAGCTGCGATCTCTGTTGTTCCCGCCATCACGTTGACTGGACTTACGATGCAAGGCCGTTTCTGATGAACGTTGTGCGCTGCAAACCTCTATGGGCACTAAGCGCGATGGCTGCGGGCCTTGCCGCGTGTTCTTTGCTGCTTGATCCTGACGCTACGCAATGTCGCTCGGACGCGGACTGTGCGAGATTCCGTGACGCCATCTGCGATCGAAGCACCAGCATCTGCGTGCTGGAAAACGTCGAAGCGCCACCTGCCGGAAATGTCGACGCTGGGGCAAACATCGATCCGCCGGATCCGGACACGAACGCAGATGCGTCGATTCCTGCAACGACCGAGGCCGGTACACCCCCCAACTTAGACCGCTGCAGCCGGCAGAGCAAACCACTTGTCAGCATTGAGCGCGAGATTGCCGCCAACGACCAGCTTGATTGCGACAAAGACTATCTTCTCGTGGGAACGGTCTTCGTTAAAGCGGGCGTCACCTTAACCATCGCCCCCGGCACCACCATACGCGGCGACAAAGAAACCAAGGGCACTTTGGTGGTGCAACCCGGCGGACGTATCATTGCTGTGGGCACCGCGAATGAACCCATTGTGTTCACCAGTGACCTTCCCGAGCCGCTTCGCCAGCCGGGCGATTGGGGCGGCGTGATCTTGCTGGGGCGTGCCCCCGTCAATGTCGCCAACGCCAAGGTGGAAGGGCTGACCGAGGGAGGCGAGTACGGTGGCAACGATGCAACGGATAACAGCGGGATCCTAAAATACGTTCGCATCGAGTATAGCGGCACGAAACTTGGTCCCAACAATGAAATCAATGGTCTCACGATGGGCGGCGTTGGCAGCGGCACGATCATCGATTACGTGCAGGTGCGGATGACAACAGATGATTGCTTCGAGTTCTTCGGCGGCACCGTGAACGCGAAGCACCTCATCTGCCAATACAATGGTGACGATGGCTTCGATTGGGATTTCGGATACCGGGGAAAGCTTCAGTTCCTGGTGCTGCAGCAAGATCCTGCCGTGGTGGACGAAACCAACGGATTCGAGGGCGACAACGACACCACCGGTTCGCTTAACGCACCCGTTAGCGATCCGACCATTTACAACGCCACCCTATGCGGCAAGGGTCGGGAGGTTGAGAAACAACAATATGGGTTGCTGCTGCGGAAATCCACCCGCGGCACGATCCGCAACCTTATCGTGTCGGGGTTCGAGGCGGGCATCGACATCCGCGACGCCAACACCCAGGTCGATGTGGCGAGCTCTGTCTTCTTCGGCAACTTGGTCAAGAACCTGGCGTACGAAGAGAACGGTAGCGACAATGAAGTCCAAAAAGATGACGACGCTGGATTCGACGAGAACGCATGGCTGGCAATGCCCGAGCGCAAGATCATCACGAGCGACCCGCTGATCAACTGCATCGACGCGCAAGCGCTTCATATGGCACCAAGCGCTGCCTTAATAGATGGCGCCGAGGCGCCACCAGCGGACGGATTCTTCGACCCCGCCGCCCAGTTCATGGGCGCTTTTCGCGATACCGCGGATTCGTGGGCAACCGGCCGTTGGGTGGTTTGGCAAGCGCGTTGAAGGGCGTGCCCTACCTTTAAACGTAACCGGCATGACACCATTAGATTCACGCCGTCCGAATCCGTGCGTCCCACTCCGCTGATTGCGCACTGTCGCGCCTACGGAGGTCGGCCCTTGGCACGATTTCTGCGTACTTCTTTGGCGTAGTCTTTTTAAGGATGCGGCAGCGCGCCTGCGGCAAAAAAAGGAGGATTGTTATGTCCGAAGTTACAACTGATCATGAGAAGATTCGCAGCTGGGTCGAATCCCGCGGAGGGCATCCCGCGGCTGTCAAGGCCACGCGCTCAAGCGAGGACCCTGGCATCGTTCGCATCGACTTTCCGGGATATTCCGGCGAAGGCTCGCTTGAAGCCATCTCATGGGACGAGTTCTTCGAGAAGTTCGACGAGAGCGAGCTGGCCCTTGTCTACGAAGACGGCGAGCGCGAGGGTCAACCCAGCCGTTTCAACAAGCTCGTGCATCGCGACAACGCGCATTAAATTGAGAGGGCGCCTCCTGATGGATGTGGGTCCGGTCCTTGCAAGCCCAAAGGTGCGTGAAGGCTTTCGCGAAGTGGATGGGAATCGTGATGTTGGCGGTGCTAGGTTTGGTGGCCGCGGTCGTGG
The DNA here is from genome assembly GCA_038257535.1 of Polyangia bacterium. Taxonomy (GTDB): domain Bacteria; phylum Myxococcota_A; class Polyangia; order Fen-1088; family Fen-1088; genus JAGTJU01. Next base: position 39,455 of record JBBSJE010000010.1, on the reverse strand, counting down.
TGTTCTTTATCACACCACCAGGTGAACGAATCCTTAAGGCGTTTGTTGTGGAGCGCGCCAATGAGACGCTGGGCGGTGAGCTCGCCGTGGGCGACCTCGACCTTTCGCTGCGTTCACTGACCCTCCACGACGTGGTCCTACGGGATCCAAGTGGTGATCCCGTAGCGCAGGCCGCACGCATGCATGCTGCGTTCTCCTGGTTGCCCCTGCTCCAGGGGCGGCTGGTGCTGCGACAAGTTGAGGTGACCGCACCTGCCCTACAGCTCCGGAAAACGCAAGCAGCCTGGAATCTGGAACGCGCTTTGGCCACACAGCCCAAATCTGACACGGGCGCAGAGTTGCCAACCGTCGTGGTCGAGAACTTCTCCCTTAGCGGCGGCACCATCGACGTGCGCCAGGCTGATCAGCATCATCGCGTCGAACAATTTCGAATCAACGCGCGTGGTCGCTACGCAGAGGGCGAAGCCAGCTCGTGGGGCGAGGGGGATCTGTCAGGCGAGGTGCAGTCCCCCGTGCAAGCGCCGTTGAAAGTGAGTATGGAAGGCAAGCAAGCCAGCGACGGCGCGATCAACGCACGAAGTGAGATGCGCCTCGGCCAAAGCCACGCAGCCTTCGTTTTTTTCCGCCAGCCCAACGGGCAGTGGGCGCTTCATGTGCCACACCTTCAAGTTCATCCGCACGAAGCGCAGGCCTACTTGCCGCAATACCCTCTGCGCGTCGAGGTGCTGGCCCAGGCGCAGGTAGAAAGCCCTCGTAGCGAAGCGTTTCAAGGCAATGTGATCGCGACCGCGGGCGATGCCTCCCTATCGGCCGAGGGATCCGTTGATCTGAAGCGTATGCGTGCAGACGGCGTAGATCTGCGTGTGCAAGATCTCGATTTCAGCCAAATCATTGCCGGCATGCCCAAGAGCGATGTGTCGCTCACGGCGCAAGCACAGGTGGAGGGCAACGATTGGCAAAGCTTGCGCGGTAAGGTGTCTTTGCACATGCCAGCGTCCCGCGTGGGGGACGTCACAGTAGGCCCCGCCTCCATTGAGGCCTCAGCCGATGGCAATGGCTACGTGCTTGATCCGCTCAACATTGTGCTACCAGGCGTTCGGCTTCGCGCCAGCGGTGCGGGGCCAAAGGATCAGATCGCCGTTTCTGGTCGTTTGAGCGTGAGCGACTTGAACAAGATCGAAAACCTCGCGCGTTTGTTTGGCGTCGACATCCAGAATCTTGAGGGGCGTGGACAGCTTCGCTTTGCTCTTGAGGGGCCACCCAGGCAGCTCACGCTCAGCGCAACCGGCGGATTTCCGCTGCTGGCTTGGAACGAATCACGTGTAATGGGGTTGCGGCTTGGTGCGGATGTCTCACACCTGGATGCAGCGATCGGCGTCGTTAATGTTCAGGCCCAGCGGGTGAAGTTTGGTGACACGACGCTGCGCCAGATCCAAGCGACAGCGGAGCATCAGCAGGATGGCGACCTGCGTGCGCATGCTTCAATTGGTGGCAGCATGCCTTTGCGTGTGGCGGTGGCAGGCGATCTTTCGCTGCGCGCGCAACGGCTTTTGCTTTCGAGGTTCCAACTAAAGTACCCACGCACCACTTGGCGCCTGCAGGACACCGCGACGATTGCTTGGTCCGACTCCGTCATCAACGTCGATGGCTTGGCCTTGCAAACGGCGAATCGGGCCTTCATCACTTTGGACGCCGTTGTCGCTCAGCAGCTCAAAGCCGATGTGCGCTTAAGAGACGTGTCCGCCGCCGTCATTCCCAAATGGCTGGCGAAAGGCGTTCCAGTTGGTGGGACATTGAACGGCGATGTGAAGCTGAGCGGATCGATGGAAGCGCCGCGCGTGGCTTGGAACCTCGCCGTGTGGAACGGCCGTTATGCGCGCCTAAATGGCATCGCCGTGAAGAGCCAGGGCCGGTTTCAAAACGGCCAGGTGGCGGGCGACGCAAGCGTGCGTTGGCGGGAGGCGAAGGCAAGCGCAAAGTTCGCGGCCCCCATCAATGCCTTCACGGCCAATGGGGCTATGAACGTGAGCGGACACCTGACAGTGGGTGATCTTGCGGCTTTGAGCCGCAGCTTGCCGCTTGACGCGAAGGTGCCCGCGCTTCGCCGGGGCGAACTTCAAGGAAGCTTCGAGGCCACGGGAACCCTTGCACGCCCCGACGTGAAGTTGGAGCTTGAAGCGCATGACGTTGCGTTTGCCACCCCGCAAGGGCAGCCGCGCCTGCCCGCAATCCCTTTGTTGGGCGTTCACGCCGCGCATGAAGGATCGACAAGCCGCGTGCGCATCTCGCTACAAGCCGCCGGTGGCCATGCTGTGGTCACGGCGCGGCTAGAGGGTGCCGTCAACGCCGCGCTTTCAGGCGGATCTGGGGCGCTCGCGGCGCTCAAGCGCGTGCCCGTGGTGGGACAGATGGACATGGTTGATCTCGATCTTGGCTTTGTGCCTGTGGCCCTGCTGCCGGTGGACGCGCTTGAGGGCAGCGTGTCAGGCAACGCGCAGTTGTCGGGACAGCTGGGAGATCCCAAAGTGGAAGGAACGCTCATTTGGGAAGATGGCTTTGTGATTGTGCCGGCGGCCGAAGCAACACAGGACGCAGACGGCGCCATTGGTCGTCGATCAATCGGCAAACCCACAGCATCGCCATGGGCGGACCCTCAAGGCCCAGCTGCGGCGATGGGGTCGTGATCCCGAAACACTTCATCGGGTGGCAGGCCCAGGGCGCGAACCGTGCGGTAATTCGGCAAGCCCGTCTGCGCTAGCTGCTTCGACGATTGAAAGGCCACCAGCGCGTCTCGTGTGCGTCCATCCAAATGGCCTGACGCATGCGATGGTTCCAGGAGCCCGCGCTCCACCAACGCCGCCTGCACGCGGGCCAGCCCTTGTGCCGCAAACAGCTGATTCGGTTGCAAGCTCACGGCGATGCCGGATCTATCGGCTGGAAACGCACCAACGCGCCGGATCTCGCGGTGGCACGCTGTAAACAGGGACGCTGCGGCCATCATGATCGCAACACAAAGCGCTGCCCTACTTGCCACGGTTTGCTCCTTCTGCGTCGCTGCCATCGTCGGCGGTTACCTGATAGGTGCGCTTGAGGAAATCTGGATCGTCGGGCAAAGCCCCTTGTCCCAGCCCAAAACCGAGCGCCGTCACGAGCGCGTTGTGTAGGGTGCTGACGACGGTTGGCCACACGTCGGCACCAGCGCCCGCAAGTTCACCGTCGATGGGAATCACAAAGGCGGTCGCGTCAGTGGGCGCGGCCGAGGAAAAAAAGTTAACGGGAAATTCGGCGACTTCGGCCTTCACCCAGGGTCCAAGGCCACGCGCCGCCGGCTCCAATTCCAAACCTTCCACCAGCCCCTTGATCACGCCGTGAAGGCGGCCGCCTTCGGCGTCAAGGCCAATGAACACGCGCAAAGTGCCCTTGGGCGCGCGCACGCCGAATCGGCTGCGCAGAAACTCGTACAGCTCGTGAGCTTGCAACCCTTCCAGCATGGCTCGTGCCGAGAACGTAAGCGCGTCGCCGAAGGGATCCGCGGAGACATATACAGTCAACTCGCCCGTTTTTTGCACACGTCCTCGCAACGTTAAAAGCGCAGGTCCGTTAACGAGGTCGGGGCGCGTGGCCACCTGCTCAAGCGTGGCTTCCAGGTGGTTGATCCACAACGCTGGGCGAAGCTTGTGCGTGGCATCCACCACCAGCAGCTCGCCGTCGCGCACCCCCACGTGTGAAAGCTTCACCGGCCGCGCCTCGCGCAGCGTCTCGGGCACTTTGCCCTCACCCAACTCGTCACCCGCGTCTTCCGCGACGGGCTTTGGCTGCCCCTCTGGCTCCGTCTTCGGCCACATGAACATGCGGATCTTGGGCGAGTCTAAGCGCGCCGAAGACACGAGCTCCCCGTCTTCCAACGCAAACTGCACCCGCAAGTTTTCCCAACGAAGATCAGCTTGCCTCTGATCCGGGGGCATCTCACTGGGCCCTGCCAGTTCTGTGAGCGGACGCCCTTGTTTCGTGTGCGTGGCTGGCTTGTGGCCACAGCCGCAAAACACAGAGCAAAACACGGAGCCAACCCCAGCAGCCAAGAGCAGCTTCCTCAACATACCGCTATGCCCCCTCCCCCTCATTGCGCACTGATCTAAGCATGACACACGGCTGTCGCATGTCGCGCAGGAGCCCAAAAACCTGGCGCAAAACCTTCATGGCGCTTTAAACCTTTAGGGCGCTCCGCAAGGCGTGAGGCCTCTTTCTTCGTCGATGATGCGGCGGAGTTCATCCGGGCGATCGCTTATTACCCCGTCGAAGCCCAGGCGTAGGCACACACGCATCGCGCTGGGATCATCCACAGTCCAAACTTGTACGAGCAGCCCTAGCGCATGGGCGGCCTCAAGAAGCGGTTGCGCGATACGGGGTTCAATCACCTGTTCGTACGGCAGCGCCATGACATCGAAGGGTCCCACGTCCGGTCGCCGACCCGAAAGCACATGTGCAAGAAATGTGTGGCTCGCGCCGCGGGGAAAAAAGCGGCAAACTTCCGGCAGTTCCGCCGCCAAATCCAGGGCAGCGGTGTCATTCTCTGCGCCGAGGCACACGCGGTCAATGGCGTGGTGGCACCGAAGGCTCTCTATCACGGCGCGCCGGCAGTCGGGGTTTGGCGTTTTGAGCTCCATCATCATTGGCGTGCTGAAGGCCTCAAGCACCTCATCCAGCGTGGGAATTTTGATGCCCATACCACGGAAGGGAAAGCTGCGGCCCGCATCCCGCGTAAACTGATGGCCCGCATCCAGACGTTGCAGTTCGGCGATGCAGAGGTCGGCCACGGGACCTTCGCCATTGGTTGTGCGATCGAGCCACTCGTCATGGAATATTACAGGAACGCCATCACGGCTCAGGCGCACGTCCATTTCTAGCTGATCCGATTGGTAACGTTCTATGGCTTGCCCAAACGCCAACAGCGTATTCTCTGGCGCCAGCTTAGAGCCTCCCCGATGGGCAACAAGCGCAGGTTTTTGGGTCAAGAGGGCGAAGGGTTTCATCACGTTTTCTTCGAGGAGCGGATACAACACGGAAACAACAAGAGTACAATAAACAGGTGGACCGGTTCAGTGCGCTTCGAGAAAAACGCTACGACGTCGTCGTTGTGGGTGCAGGCGCCACTGGGGTTGGCATTGCACGAGACGCAGCTCTGCGCGGCCTTACCGTCCTGCTGCTCGACCGCGGCGACATCGCTTCGGGCACGTCATCGGGGTCATCAAGGCTGATTCACGGCGGGCTTCGCTATTTGCTGCAGGGCCAGCTAGAGCTGGTACGCGAATGCCTGCAGGAGCGGCAAACTTTGGAACAATTGGCGCCTCACTTGGTGCGGCCCGCCACTTTCTTGATGGCGCTTTATCGCGGCCCCGTGCGCGAACGCTGGCCGTTTTACCTTGGCCTGAAGCTGGCGCGCTACATGGCGAAGAATCCCGCCGAACCGCACGTGCAGCAGCTTTCCATCGATCAGCTTATGCAGATTGTTCCGGGGCTGCGTCGCCAAGGCTTGCGTGGCGGGATTCGTTTTCGCGACGCGATCACCAACGACGCGCGCCTGTGTCTGGAAGTGGCGCTTGGGGCTCAGGCGGCAGGCGCAACGGTGGCTACTTCCGTTGAGGTGCTGCAGATTGCGTCGACGCCAGGAGGGCCAACGCGGCTGCGCGTGCGTGATCGCCGCAGCTTGGCGGAAGGCAACAAGCAAGAAATCACCATCGAATGCAGCGTGGCTGTGCAGGCGTTGGGGCCATGGACCGGTCAACTTGATGTGGGTGGCGGTGAAGGCGCGCTGGTGGTGGAGCCCGCACGTGGTAGCCACTTGGCCTTGCCACCCATGGTACCGGCGGACACGGTGTTGGCGGCACCGCACCCCATCGATAGCCGCTTTACATTCGCAATCGGATTCGACACACACACTTGGCTGGGCACCACAGACCTGCCGCATGAGGGAACACCCGACAGCTGCCGAACCACCGCGCAGGAAGCTGCGTATTTGAACGCATGGGCCGCCGCCTATTTGCCTGCGATTGCAGGACGTGCCTGGCTTGCGCGCGCGGCGCTGAGACCCATCGTGGGCGGCATCGGGCGTTCACGAGACTTTCGTTACGGGTTCACCGACCGCGGCGTGTTTGTGATCGCTGGCGGCAAGATCACAACCCATCGATCCATGGCCGAAAAAGCGGTTGATGCGCTTGTGAAGGCTCCCGCGTTTGCAGGGAAAAGCTTTGGCCCCTGCCGCACCGCCAAGGAGCCGCTGCCGGGTGCGCCGCCGTTGGCTCTGTCCGAATGGCTGCAGGAAGGGCCTGGCCACCGACTGGTACCGGAGGCTGTTCGCCGTCACCTGCTACTTCGATACGGGGCGCGTGCAGAGAGCGTCATTCTGCGCATCGCCCGTGATCCCGAACTGGCGGCGCCGTTGCATCCTGAGCGCGCGGAGGTGCTTGCCGAAGTGGACTTTGCCGTAGACGAAGAGCTCGCTGTTTCGCTAACCGACGTCATGTGGCGAAGAACCGGGCTTGCATTCTGTGAGGATGGCGGTGCTGCCGCGGTCGATGTGGTTGCCGACCGAATGGCCACGCGGTTGGGGTGGACGCAGACAGAGGCGCGTCAACAACGCGAAGGTTTTGAGCGCGAGCGCGCGCAGGCGCGCGCTGACGCTCATGTGTCACCCGAGCCTCCGCAAACCACTATGGCCGAAGGCGCCCACCCATGACCACATTCTCGCGCCGAAAGCTGTCCCGTCTGTTTCACTGGAGTGACCAAACACCACCCGTCACAGAGCGCCTTGAAGCGCTGCTGCGCGCGCGTTTTCCTCAAGCGCGCGCGTGGTCCGATCCGGAAGGGGACGTCGCACTACCTGCGCCAAGGGATCCCGCGCTTGTTCGAAGATTGAAAGCGGACCTTGGGGACGCCGTTCGAGACGACGTGGCGGCGCGCGTTCAAGCGTCTCGAGGGTTGGCGCTTGACGATCTGGTTAGCGCCCGGCTTGGCTTGGTAGACAGCGTTCCGGACGTGGTGGTCGGCGCTTCAAGCGAAGAAGCCATTGAGAAGCTTCTTGCAAGCTGCGCCGAAGCCGACGCACCTGTGATCCCGCGAGGTGGCGGAACCAGCGTCACCGGAGCGGTCAACGGCGCAACGGGGGCCGTTGTGCTCGATCTTTCCATGCGCCTTCATGGTGTGGATCCGGTGCGTGTGGACGATGGGTTGCTTACCGCCCGCGCGGGAACTTTGGGGCCCGTGCTTGAGGCCGCGGCGAACGCTGCGGGATTCACCATTGGACATTTCCCACAGTCGTTTGAAAAATCAACGCTGGGCGGCTGGATTGCGGCGCGCTCGGCTGGGCAGATGTCGAGTCACTACGGCAGAGCCGACGAGCTTGTTGTGGGTTTGCGAGCCGTGACACCCGCGGGCCCCATCGTGGTCTTGCCCCGGGCCGCATCGGCCGTGGGTCCGGACATGCTTCAGGTGCTTGCCGGTTCCGAGGGCGCGCTGGGCGTGATCACAGAAGCCACACTAAGGCTTCATCCTCACCATCAGCGGCGCTTCATGGGGGCTTATCTGGCACCCGGTTTCGCTGCTGGCGTTGAGATGGTGCGCGCGCTGAGCCGCGACGGGCTTTCCCCAGCCGCCCTGCGCCTCTCCGACGAAGCGGAGACTGAACGGCTGCTTGCGATGGCGAAGCTGCCACCTGGGGGCGAGACGCTCCTGAGCGCTTTGGCTCGTCGGCGCGGCGCCGCGCTTTTGCTGGTTGTCGCCGAGGGCCCTGCGGCTCACGTTGCCTGGCTTGCAGCGCGCGTGCGGTGGGAAGCTTTGCGCGCACAAGCGGTGCCGCTTGGCGCAGGTCCCGTGCGGCACTGGTGGAAAACGCGCTTTGCTCAGCCCGCTTTGAGGGACGCGCTGCTTGACCGGGGCATCCTCATAGACACACTTGAAACCGCCGCGCCGTGGAGCCAAGCCGCAGCCGTTGTAAGCGCTGTTCGGGAGGTGTTGGCGGCCTGTGATGCGGATGCGGGCGCACACGTTTCGCACGTGTACCCGGACGGCTGTTCGCTTTACTTTACCTACTTGATGGCACCAGCGCCCGAGGCGGCCCAGGCGCACATCGTCGAGACGCGCGCCGCGGTCGCGCGGCTGTTGCTTGCCCGCGGCTGCCCGCTTTCGCACCACCATGGCAGCGGACGCCTGCTCGCGCCGTTTGTCGAGCAGCAAATTGGCTCCACAGCCGCCGCCGGTCTACGCGCTTTTAAGCAGGCGGTGGATCCAAAAGGGGTGCTGAATCCGGGCTTGCCGTGGGGGGCAAAGGTGTGATCAGTGCGCTTTGAGCCACTGAAAGCCGCAGCCATCACAACGGATGAGGGAGCCACCGATCCACGAGATCTCAACCCTCATGATCGCCTTGACTGCATTGCACCCTGGGCACACCACTGCGTGAGGATGAACTGGATAGAGGCGCTGCATGGGGGGAACCCTGAGAAGAGCCGCCCACGTGAGCACCATCTCGGTGGACCAAGCACCTTGCTCAACAGCGCGGGGGCGCCTATGGGCGGCGGCAAATTGTTTTAGGCACTGCAGATGCGAGTGCATCTGTCGCCGCTCGAATTCACCTGCCAACCCTTTGGCGACCTCCAGTAGATCGACAGTGTCAGGCGGCCGCACCTGCTCGTCTGTGTGACGAGGGCTCGGACCACACACGCGGCCCGACCGCCCGCGGGTGCGAAAAACGTTGCGGCAAAACGCCACCACCTTCGGCACCGACCCCCTTTGACGCTCTTGAGTTTCCACATGCGCGGTTCTCGACAGGCCGCGCTGGAACTTGAGGCGTGCGGGCGGGCTTGCCAAATCAAATGGCACAGTGAGCTGAAGCATGCCCATGAGCCTCTTTTCTTTCGCTGGGCTCGCGTCACCACGACGAAAACAAGATGGGAAACTACCAGCAGCGCATTGGTCGCGAGGACCAACGCTTTTTCACCGATCTCGCAACCGCCGAACGTTGGCTGAGTGAGCTCTTACGCACCCAAGAGGCTGGCCAGCCTTTGCACCCGCAAGGCCTCGCCCAAGGATGAATTGCGGTGGGCGTAGTCCATGGCCGCGAACAGGTGCGTTTGTTCTTCAGCAACGCGGCGAGGGTCGCGCTCAAGCATAGGCACGTAGTGATTGAAATACAGTTCGCCCGACAGCTGCTTCTTGGTTTGCACGGCATGGCGAATGACGGCATGAACCGTGAAGCGCCCGGCCACTGGCTCTTGTACGAGATGCCAGCGCTCAAGCGAGCTCAAAGCTTCGGGCGCACCTGTGCGCACGCGAGCCAGCACAAACAGTGAGGCTTGATCGATGTCGTCGCCTTCGCTGCTGGCCAGAACCACAAGCATGCGCCTGCTTTGCGGTGAAAGCCGCGCCCACGCCCATTCGAACAGGCCCCGCACCTCGGCGATGTCGTCTTCGTGAGCCATGACTCTAACTTTTTCAACACCGCTTCTGGCAAGCCATTCGCGTAGCGAAGCCACCGACACGGCGCGGGTACGCACAAGCGCATCAGCGATGTCCAGCGCCAACGGGTTCCAACGTAACATCTTGGTGAGCGCCGCCACGCGCGGGAAAGCATCCTGCGCAGAGGTAACCAGTGGCGGCACCACAGCGAAGATCTCAACGCCAGACAGGAGGCAACGGCGGGCGGTGATTAGCCACACGACGTTTTCTAAAGACAGCGCGTCCAGAAACTTTGCCATGGCCCGATCGTTCTCGTGGTTGTCAAGCACAACTAGAACGTGGCCTCGTTGCTCAAGCGTGCGTCGCAGCCCCTTCGCGCCTGTTGTGGGATCGGCGCCGATCTTACGCGCAAACATCTCATACAAAGTGGAGGTGTCCCACGCGCCAACGCGCAGCCAGATGAGCCCGCCACGAAAGTGTTTGCGTAGGTGATGGCCAATCGCACAAGCCAACAGTGACTTGCCGCTGCCGCCACCGCCGATCAAAGCCAAACGCTGAATGCGCGCCTCCGTCAGACGTTTTTGCAGCGCCCGCAGCTCGGTGGCACGCCCTTTGAGGCCGTGTGGCGGAGGTGGAAAAATAGGCGCACTCATAATGAATATCGGCAAGGCGCCATCGCCGAGAACAATAGCAAGCGCGGCGGCACGGCGCACCAGCTGGGCGCACACGCAGCCAGGGCCCTTCGGGCGGGCCTTCGCGATCTCTCGCTCAAGCCGCCGGACTGTGCTTCACCAAGTACACCATCGCCAGGGCCTCAAGCACGTTGGCGGCGTGGCTTAGATCGTTGGCCCGCTGCTGGCACCAAAAACCGGGTGGCAAAGTCACCGCCGCAGCCAGCAGGTCGGCGTCCGGCAGCCGCCCCAACGTGGTTGCGTGTGAGCTTGAGGCGCCAGCAAGAGGCAAACCAGGCGTGCGTTTGACGATCATTGTGGTGGGCATCGGCTGCACCCGCAAATGGCTTAAGGGCCACTCACGGGCTACATCGCGAGGAGCGCGATCAACGACCGCGAAGCACGCATTTGATAATGCGCGCCAGGGCACGAGGTGCATCGTAATTCACCGCATGCGCGCCCGTAGGCACTGTCACTAGGCGGCCGCTTCGCGCACGTTTGGCCACCCTCCTGGCCCACGCGGCGGGCACGATGCGATCGTGCCCGCCTCTCACCACGACGACCGGATGGGCGATGGTCTCAATGCGCTCGTCGAGCTTGTCCTGCAAGGCGAAGCGGAACGTGCGGAGTGTGCGCATAAAGCCTGCCGCCAGATAGTCGCGAATGAGCACAGGGATTAGCCGCACAGGTTCCACGAACGCCATGCTGAGCCATCTGAGCACCTGCCGTGCGGGACCGGCGCTGACATCCATGGTTGGCCCCACCAGGACCAGCCGCTGGGGTAAGTGGGGGTGTCGCTGCGCCAAATTCACGGCTACCTGACAACCCATCGAATTTCCCACCAAGCACACCTCCACCATGCCGCGGGCCTCCATCCAGAGCGCCAGCACATCGGCGAGCTCCTGCATATTCAGGGCACATGCGGGCTTTTGGCTGCGCCCGAAGCCTAGGAGGTCGGGGGCGAAGACATTCGCGAACGCCTTGAGCTCCCGCATGAGGGGCAGCATGTAGCGGCTTGAAACGCCTAGCCCATGAACCAAAACCACCACGGGCGCCCCGGCCCCGGCATCCCGCGTGAAGCGCAAGAACAGACGTTGCGGCCCCCAGCGTGTCTCGATCGTGTCTGTTGTGGTGTTGGCAGCGTACATGATGACCCTGGCTTCAGGGTCGCGTACCCGCAAGCGCGCGTCGAAGATCTGGCAAGGCCCGGGGTTGAGCGGGCATATCGGTATTATTGTAATCGAGCGGCTTAGCGAAACCCAAACAAAGGCGGAAATGCAAACGCGACCACGGACGCCCAAGCGGCGAAGACGTAAAGATAGGCTGTTTGCCACTGCAACAGCCGTGCAAACGGGGCCCGTTTTCGCAGGAACGCCGCATAGAGCAGCGCCGATCCGCTGAGGTTGATCAAGAGCACGATGTTTTCTCCCAGCGCCGCCACGCGGTTGGGCGTAAAGCCGAATTCGGAGATGCGGGTGCCCACGCTCCAAAGCGCCAGCACATCCACCGCCAACGCCGTCACAACCAGCGTTAACTGGATCCAGTCGAGCAGGCTGGGTGGCGCCAGGGGATCCCGGGCAGAGAACGAGTAAAGCAGCAGCGCAAACACCACCACCAGCAACAAATCGAAGGCGATGAGGATCTCGCGTTTGACATCAATGCCCCGCCCCGTCCACAGCATGGTGCCAATAAAGGCGATCAGCACCAAGGTGAACAAAGGCGCAAAGATGCGCGTGAGCACAGGCGCCATGTTTTCGATCACGCTTTGCTTGGCTTCCACAAGCCAGCTGGCCACCACCGTGGCACCCGCGGCGCCGCACGGGGCGATCCACCCTTCCACGTAAGGTTCCACATCGATGCCAATGGCTGCGAAGAGGGCAAGGGTGATGCCTATCAACACGCCGCCCCCCAGCGCGATGAGCACGAAATAGATGAACAACTCGCCGGTGAAGCGAACGAAATCCATCCGCTTGTCGCTTCCTCGCCAACGTCCACCCACGTAGGCCACACCCACCGCCAGCCACAACGCAATGGGAAGATGAATGACAGTCAGAACCAGCGTGTCGGAGCTGCCCGGGGTTCGGAATGGCAAGAGGTTGACAGCGATCGCCGTCAGCGCGAAGGCACCGGCCAGCCACAGACGGCACCCGCGCGTCAACGGCCGTTCCCATGCGAAGTACGTTGCAATAAACGGTAGAGAGAAAAATGCGAGGTTGAGCGCATAGAACGCCTCGCTCGCAGGTTGCGCGTTGGATCCGAGGGCCATGCCGAAGAGGCCAGGAACCTTGATCGCAACGCCCGCCGCAACCGCCAAGGCAAGCGCGATCCACATTTTGGGCGAGCCATAGGTTGATCCGGACGCGAGGTCGCCGGCGCCACCGTCTCCTGAAAGCACAAGTTGCTTCCAAAGCCGTTCTGAATGCTCGCGCGCGAACTCGCGGGTGAGCGCATCGATGGCACCCATGCGCTTCACGGCCACCAAAAAGGCCTCGTCTTGCGAGAGTCCATCTACGGTAAGAGAGGTCATCTGTTCCCGCAAATGATCTTCCAGTTCCGTCGCATCAGCGGGCGCGATGGCGTGGCTCTTGCGAAGATACGTCCGCCACGTGTCTATCTGCTTCTCAACGGACGCGCCTACGATGTCAGCTTGATCTTGTGCCTGCATAGATCAACTCCCTTGAGGCACCAGCCCCGATGTTCCTGCGCTGTTCGCACCTTCAGCCACGGCCGACCAGATGTTCTGAAGCGTCTGATCCACAGTGCGCCACTGGCGCCGCTCGTCGGCCAGTTGTTCTCGGCCGGCATCGGTCACGTGGTAATACTTTCGCCGTCGACCGGAGTCCGCAGCACTCTCCCACCGCGATTCGATGTGGCCCGCTCGCTCTAAACGATGCAGAACCGGATAGAGCATTCCGTCCGTCCATTCGAGAGCGCCACCAGAAAGGTCACGCACCCTTTTCAGGATGGCGTACCCATAACTGTCGCCTTCCGCGAGGATGGCCAGAACCAGAGGCGTGGACGAGGCCGCCACGAGGTCTTTGTTCACGCTCATGGCAAGCACCTTGGCCGTTGCATAGATGAATTATACATAGCACTGCTATGTATTCAAGGAAGAGGTACTTTGGGCGAGCCAAGGCGCTGCTTTAGGCAACATCACTTGCCGTCGCGCCCGCCTACGTTGCCGCTAAGAGGGCGGCGCGGCTACTCTTCTTCCACGCCCTGCAGCGAAGCCCAAAGCTCCATGTATTTCGCGCGGACAAAGGGGTCGAGTTGATCCGCCAATGTGATTGGCAGGCCCACGATGCGGATAAGTTCTTGCACAGCGGCCAGATCCTTGAGCCGGTGTGGCGCCGACATGCCTGAGGCCAGCTTCAATTCGATGAGTTTGGGCAGGGGCAGAAGCGCCACACTTCTCCCTTTTTCGGCCACCAGTGCTGGATCAGGAAAGGCCACCGGCTTCACTTTTCCGTCACCCGGGTAAGCGCCCGCTAGCACGACATCAATGTCAATGCCGTGCTCGGCATCCCGCATGCCGCGACTTCCCGGAAATTTCTCCACATAACCTCGACCCAGATTTTGGGCCTTGAAGGCATTGAGGCCTTCAACGGTCAGCAACACATTCACGTCGCTTGTGGCCCTTTGGTAGCCGAATTCGTTCAGCGCCATCGCGCCAATGATCGCGTAAGGAATTTTCTGTGCCTCACACAGCGACGCTAGCTTCTGCAAGGCCTTGTGCACCTTTGCGCTGCCCATGAAAAATTCCTCTGTTGAACGCGCACCGGCCCAGAAGACGTTTTCAGCCGTTTCGGCCAAGCGAGACATGTTCAAAGCTACCACAGATTACGTGTCGGGCTGAGACGCTGCCACGCTGCAGACATACCGGCCTAAGTTCCGGTCAGCTCATCCACCAAGTCAACATAGGCCCCGCGCGCCGCCTCGGGGCTTAACCCCTTGGCGGCCGTCCAAGCGTCGTATTTGGCCCTTGCCTTGAAATCAAGCGCTCCCGGTCTATCGCCGGCAACATCGCCCATGGTGGCCTGCTTGAAAAGCGCGTAAAGGCGCAACAGAAGTTGCGACGGCATCGGTGCTGTTCGAGGTAGCTGAACCCACGGGTTGCCACGTAAAAACAGGTCGGGAGCTTTTGATCAAACATCTTTCTGTGGTGGACGATCCAGCGCGCGCAGGTTTCGCTGATGTTCAGCACGAGCAGGCTGGGCGTTGGACCTTTAAACACTTGATGGAGGAGATGGCCCCCACCGCGGCACAAGCCGCCGACATGGTGGAGGGGATGTTTCAAACATGGCTTTCGCCCCAAAGCATCAACGGCTTCACCGTGGCGCCTCGTTTGTCCATCGACGAACGAGTGCTGAGCAATTGGTCACGCACGCCAGATGGCAAGTTGGATCTGGCGCGCGCCCCCTTGCAGCTTGAAGCCATCGTCAACCGTTTCGATCTACGAAACTTAGACCAAGGCAACGCTGGCGAGGGCCGGTTCGTTTTTGGTGTGCTTGACCCGCAAGGCTTCTTCCCCATGGAGTTTACGTTCATTCTCGAATACAAGCTGCCTGCCAGCAGCCTGGCGGAGGTGCAAGCCTGGGCGCATGTTTGGCATGCTTTGGGGGCCCTGCCCTTCCCGTCTGAAGACTACAACACGGCGCTTGCCAACCTTACCGAACGGTTCGCCAAACGCGGGGCCGCGCCCAACCGTCCCAACGGAAGCGCGATCGCATCGATTCGCAGCAATGAGATTGCGCTCGACAGACCTTGGGAGCTTCGCGAATTTCGGTTCGACAGCGACGGCATGCTGAAGCCTTCCGTGGTTGAACTAACCCCCGATATGAGTTTCAACAACACCCCCGAATTGGCCGCGTGGATCAATGCCAACCAGGATGACATCATCGCTGAAAAGCATCAGTTACCACTAACTTTGAACGGCGTGCCCTTTGCGGGCGGCGCGATCATCAACGAGCTCAATGGCTGGCACGCCCCCGGGGTTGATCCCGAGGCGCGCCATCACTTCTCGCTCAACACCTGCAACGGCTGCCACTCGAGCGAAGAAACCAACACAGGCTTCTTGCACATTCGCCCGCGGTTCCCTGGTAGCGAAGCTAGCCTTTCGGGGTTCATGACCGGCACAACGGTTTTTGACTTCAATACCGGCACCGAGCGTAGATTCAACGATCTGGGGCGCCGCAACGCCGACTTAACCGGCATCGTCTGCAGCGCGGAAACGCTGGCGCCTGCCAAGGTTGCGTCTTTGGGCGGGGCAACGGCCAAGACAGCCGATCGGACAATCGCTTCAAAGTCGAGCTTGGCCGAACGGCTGCGACACGGCATCAAGCGCGTTCACTAAGACGTACACGTAAGAGAGCCTGTGGCGGCAGAAGCCTTCCGCCACAGGCTGCTCAGCGGCGTCGTTTTTTTTCACTTCGGACCAACGACACAGTTCGGACAAATTTGTCGTGCGGCGACGGGAAACCATGGAATTCCTTTTCAAGCGCTCGCCCAATTCCGCTTAAATTCACACCAAAACGCAGGCTTTCTTCCGGCATGGGTGTTGCAGCAGGCACGCCCTCAAACGAGTCATCATGCAAAAAAAACAACTCTTGTTGAGCGCTGTGGTCTTAACTCTGTCGGTGGCGTGGAATCAGCAGGCGCAAGCTTGCGGAGGGTTTTTCTGTGCGCAGCAGCCGGTTGATCAAACCGCGGAACGCATCTTGTTTGCGCTGTCGCCGAATAAAGTCACGGCGCACATTCAGATCAACTACCAAGGGGAAGCCGATAAGTTTTCTTGGATCGTCCCGGTGCAGGCCGTGCCCAACATCAAGTTGGGAAGCCAATCGGTGTTCACCACGCTTGACCGCTTAACCCGGCCTCAATTTCGCACCGACATGTCAGCCCTCAGTGGCTCTTGTTCGATCTTCTCCAGCGGCGGCGCCGTGGATGCGGGCGTCGCGAGCCCTGACCGAGCCGTCGACGTGATTGACGCCAAACAGGTTGGCCCATTCGACACCGTCACGTTGCAATCGAAAAGCACTGACGAGCTCACCAAATGGCTGGCCAACAATGGGTACACTCAGCCACCCAACGCGATTCCTTTGATCGATCACTACGTGAAGCTTGGAATGTATTTCGTGGCGGTTAAGTTGTCGAAGTCGGCGAGTGTGGGGGAAATTGCTCCGCTTGTGCTCGAAATGGATACGGGCGAAGCTTGCGTGCCTTTGGTGCTCACGCAGATTGCCGCCACGCCCGACATGCCGGTGATTGTTTACGTGCTGGGAGCGGCGCGCGCGTTTCCGCGCAACTGGTTTCACGTCACCGTTGATCTCGCGCAGATCAACTGGCTGACCGGTGGCAGCAACTATCAACAGGTTGCCACCGCTGCAATCAATGAGGCTGCGGGGCACGGGTTCATCACTGAGTTCGCTGGCAAGTCGTTGATTGCGGCCAACCAATTTTACACGCCGAGTCTCTACAACACCGCGGCGTTGGTCAATGAAACCAATCCCATCAAGGTGGTCAACATCCTCACCTTCTCTGGATTTCCGCGCGACGCGACGATGCTGTCCATTCTGCGCCAATTCGTTCCCATGCCCGCCACGCTTGCACAAATGGGCGTCACCGATGCGATGTTCTACAACTCGATCGCGCAATACGAGGCCGAGCTCGCCGGCTTCACGGTCGATAGCGCCGGATTGATCAAAGCCATCCAAGAACGGATCGTGGCGCCGATGCGTGAAGCGCAAGACCTGGTCAACGCCCACCCCTATTTGACGCGCCTGATGTCAACGGTCTCACCCGAAGAGATGAACCGCGATCCGTTGTTCTTGCTGAATCCAGACCTCTCGGACGTTTCGAACGTTCACACGGCGAAGGTATCTGGCATGTGTGAAAACTCGGGAACTGTCAACAACATGAAGTTGACGCTTGAAGATGGTCGCGTGTTGTCGCTGGGCGACACGCCCCTTTTCGGCGCGCCGGCAGCGTGGCCTTACGCAACCATGTTGCCCTTCGCGCGCAGCATTGAACTGCTGGGAAGCTCAGGGGCGCCCGTGCGAATCAAACGCAGCGAGGTCGTGCGTATTGATCGTGAACTTGACCAAGAGTCTCCCGATGTGGTGCGCGCACGCGCCGCCGCACAAGGCGCCACCGAACCGGAAGCGCCGCTCGTGAACCCGCCACCCGTGAACCAAAAGAAAGATGACGGCGGCTGCGCGTTTGGCGGGGGTGGTGCTGCGGGGTGGTTAGCCTTGCTTGCCGCTTTGGCGTGGGTGGTGGCTCGATCACGAACCAAGCGATCGCGAAATCATTAAGTCCTTAGGCACCGCCATGGCCACACAGCACAAAATTGTCATTGCTTCGCTGTCGGCTCTGCTTGTGGCGTGCGACAGCGAGCCCACGCCCCCGCCCGAGCCGGTGCCCGGCGAGCCGATCTATCGCGCCGAATGGTCAGCCGCGCGCAATTGGAACGAGGCGCAGTTGGCAGCGATTCGCCGGGACCTGGCACGGCCTCCCGTGCAGGCTCGGAACCTGTTTCACGCGGCGGTGCTTATGTACGATGTTTGGGCGGCGCTCGACCCCGTCGCCACGCCATTTTTCCTTGGACGCAGCCTTCCGGGCGCCAATGGAACCCGCACCGAATGTCGCTTGGCCGCCGAGACGGCAACGGCGCTGAAGACCACATCAGTGGATGCAAATGTTGATAGGTCGGTCGCGATTGCCTATGGCATGAACAAGCTTTTGCACCACCGGTACGCGGGTTCACCGAACGCGGCCTCATCGAAGGCCATGTTTGATACGCTGATGCGCGACATGCAGCTGGACCCAAACTTGAAGGCAACGAGCTTGAAGTCGGGCACCCAGCTGCAGAAGATGGCGGCGTTGGGTCGCCATGTGGCGGACTGCTTGATCGCCCACGGCATGAACGATGGGGCGAACGAGCGTGGCAATTACGCAAACGTGAACTATGTGCCGAAAAACGGCGCGCTTTTCACATCAGAGGATGGACCTGGCCAGGTGATCGATCCCGATCGGTGGCAGCCGCTGTCGTTGCAGCGATCGATCGACCAAGCGGGCAATCCATTGGCGAATATGCCGGCCTTCGTTTGCGCCGAGTGGGGCAACGTGACGCCGTTTGGCTTGCCCCCACAACAACGCAAGGTGATGCCGCGTGACGGGTTTAATTGGAGTTTCTTTCATGACCCGGGTCCGCCCGCCCGGTTGCGGGGCACGGACGCGGCTCCCGATGAGTTTAAGTGGAATCACACGTTGGTCTTGCAGTGGTCCTCACACTTGAGCCCCAGCGATGGGGTGATGTGGGACATCTCGCCAGCGTCGCTTGGCAACACAGGCGCGCTGCCGACCGACTTTGCTTCGTACCGCGCGTTTTACAACGAAGACGGAAAGGTTTCGCAGCAAGGGCATGCGGTGAACCCGAAGACGGGCGCGCCCTACAAGCCAAACATCGTCCCACGCGGCGACTACACCCGTGTGTTGGCGGAGTTCTGGGCAGATGGGCCGAAATCCGAAACGCCGCCGGGCCACTGGTTCACGATGTTGAATCAATTGGTAAGCGATCATCCGCAAGTGCAGAAGCGTTACCGAGGCCAAGGCCCGGTGCTGGGTGCGCTTGAATGGGACGTGAAAGCTTATTTCGCGCTGGGTGGTGGCCTTCACGACGCGGCCATCACAGCTTGGAGCCTAAAGGGCTATTACGACTCTGTACGCCCGCTCCCTGCAGCCCGTTTCATGGCTTCGCAAGGTCAATCATCCGATCCCACGCAACCGCGGTATCACGCGGAGGGCTTGCCGTTGATCCCAGGCAGCATCGAACTTGTGGCCGTAGACGATCCGCTGGCCGGCGCAGCGGGAATTAACGTGGGCAAGATCAAAGTCAAAGCTTGGCGACGATTGGAAAACGTTGATCCGTCAGTCCCCGGGCAGACGGTGCGGTGGATTCTGGCCGAGCAATGGCTGCCGTACCAGCCAGCCACATTCGTCACGCCACCGTTCGCAGGATACATCTCCGGCCACTCAACCTATTCACGCACGGCGGCTGAAGTGCTCACGGCCTTCACCGGCGACGCCTTCTTTCCTGGCGGCCTTGCCGAATACACCGCGAAGAAGGATTCGTTCTTGACCTTCGAGCGCGGCCCCTCCGTCGACGTGACTTTGCAATGGGCCACCTACAAAGACGCCTCTGACCAAACAAGCTTGTCGCGCATCTGGGGTGGCATTCACCCACCCGTCGACGACATTCCTGGACGGAAGATTGGAACCCTCATCGCGCAGGATGCCTTCGCTCTTGCGGACCGTCTTTTCCGCGGCGAAGCCCCGGCTCAGTAGCGCTGTTCAGAAACGACGTTTCGGGAAACTCTCAAGGCCAGCGTGATGGCTGCGGGCCTTCACGCGGTCGCACGGCGCGCGGGCCCCTCCCAGTTGTGGCCCGATTATTGAAAGCTCGTTGGGGAGAGGGAGATACACATGGGATTGCAAAGAAACTGCTAGTGGGTGGGTTGATCACGCGGTTCTTGCGCGGCAGGAGCCGCAGGTCGTGGCACGGCCGTCGCAGCTCGGGCGGCTTGCTCAGCCGCATTTTTGGAAGCTTCTTCGGGAGTCGCCGCAGGCGTTTCGGCTGAGGCTCGAGTTTTCAGGGGGCCCTGGGGGGCTTGAGCTAATGCCTGGCCCCTCAGAACTGTCTTGCGACGTTCTTCTGAAGGAAGCAGAAAGGGACGGGCTTACCGTCCTGCACCAACGGATCGTAGACGCCCCGGCTGACCCGATCTAGCGCTGCCGCATCGAAGCTGGGGTGTAGCGGCTGGACCATGGTCTGGAAATCTACGGCTCCCGCTTCGGTCACGCATACCTCTACAAGGTTGAATTTGTTGTCCAATAGCTTGACCTTGGCAGGCATAGCGATCGGCACCAGCTTCCGTATTTTCGACAGCGTTCCATCGTTGATCAAGGGAACACGCTCGTTGACCGGCTGGGCTGCACCACCACGACGATGCTTTTCTTGAAGACAATGCCAGTGTCATTACCCACTTTGCGAACGGCATGGTTTCATGGGTTCTTGGTGCCTTCATAGCGAGGTCCAATTTACCACGGACACGCAACTAGGATCTGACCGTCAGCGGCTGTGCGCTCGTTGTTTGCAACGGATAAATCGACACATCAACCTCGTCAGCGCACAGCACTGACACAGGATCGCCGCCCACGGCAAACCCAGCTTGCTGCGCCGGCACAAGGGAGTGTGCGAACAGGCTGCAATCGCGGATGCCATAGGGACGGTGGTGCACTTGGCCCGCCTTCACCTGCCCCCTGCCATTCTGCGCGAACAGGTAGTACCGCTCAACCAAGAAGAATTCTAGCGAACCTGCGGCCGCTTCACGTACTGGGCCGTGCGCTTGCCACGCGTAGTTTGCCCGCGGCTCGGGGCTAGACTTTCGTTGGCTGCGGTAGTCTATGCGTTCGCCATCTTTGGTAGCGGCCATGGCAGCATGAAAATAGGGGAGATGGAAGGTCTTGCGCGCCAGCCAGACCGCCAAGGGCTGGTTGCAATCAAGCGAATAGAACCAGACGCCGGGGCGCCCGTGCTCGTCGTTAACATATGTCCGCAAGTTGAGTTCCAAGAACCACGACAGCCAAGGCAAGGGTGGTAGCCATCGCGGGCGCACCCGCTGCATGAAAAACGGAACGATGCCCAAGTACGCGGCCCCCTCATGGGTATCCACTGTGAGCGACTTGGGCAGCGTGGCCTGAATGACTCTGGGGTCAATCAGCCAGTGCAGAAAAAGTAGATCGGTCCACCGCTGGTAGCCGACTATCATGGTCGAGGGTCGCACGCGCGCGGCAAGTCGAGCTTGGGTTGTGACCATAAGAAGGTTGCCGCAACAGCCTGCGGTGTGAAACAGTATGCCGCAGTGGCGCACGCTGAACCATCCGATGATCTAGATCAACCTCCCGCCGTCGAGACCATTGGTTCGCTTTGTTGGTTGGCCATGGATTCCGCTTGGATGTTGCAGTGGAGGATGGTCGCAACGATGTTGGTGGTGCCCAGCCTCGCCGCGCATCTTTGGCTGTTTCGCAGAGGGAACACTTCCTTAGTTGCCGTTTGTGTCACAGCTTCCCTAAATTGCTGGCTTGGCATGAACGCTTCGTGGCTGCTGGCTGACCTATGGAACTGGCCGGCGTTGATGATAGCTGCCAAGAGCCTTTCGGCATTGGCTGTGGCTTTCATCGTTGTTGCCTTCTTTGCCAGCCAGGGCCGACCCAAAGCGAGGTCGATCGTCTTCCAGGGGTTTCGCCGCATTCGTTTGGCCTTTGGGGACAAGGGCGAACGCACGCACGAGGACGGCAAAGGATAGTCACTCTGCGGCCGGGCACAGCGCCACTTCGTAGTGGGCTACAAAATCCACCTCCCCCACAACGGGAAGAACAGAAGGATCAAAGCTTACGCCCTCGCTTCTATTGATCCAGTGAGTGAACTGGAACGACCACGGCGCCGCCGCATCAACGCCCGTGAAAGTGTGAAGCTTCTGCCCGTCAACGTAGTAGCTAACTTGCCCCGGCAGGCTAAGCAGAGCATAGGTGTGCCACTGGGCTGAATCAGGATCTACGTTTTGAGGATAGGGGCCCGGCCGGCTGAAGTGCTGGTTCAGCGCCGAGTTGTGAAACACGAGCCGAAGCTGCGGCGAATCGGTTAAGTCGATCACGGCGCCTGTCCAGCCCAAATTCTGCCCTTGAGGTGTGAATTTGTCTGTGGACATGAAAAATCCCAAGATCGCGTCTTTGGTTTTCACCGTGCGGATGCGGGCTAAGAACAAGCCGTGGCCGAAGGCAACGGGGCCTCGCACCTCGGCGCCCCAAAACGGTCGATCTGTTCTGCTTGGCTCACCTTCGGTTTTCGCGCGCAGGCTCAATTTCAAGTGGCCGTCCGCAACCTCTAGCCCCTGGCGCCCAAACTCCGCAAGGCTCGATGAATAGGCGCCTTGGCCCACCGACCAGTCGCTTGGAAGTGCCTCGAAGCCATATTTATACGCTTGCGAAAAGCGAAAATCGCCCAATGTGAAGCTCTTGGGCAACAATTCCTGCACGCCATCAACCACCGGCAGCGCACCCGGCTCGAACGATCGGGCCGTTTGCGCTGAAACACAAACTTCGCCCGCATCGCGCGCGAAAAATCGACCCAAGGTGGAAGCCTCGTCGTGGCACCCAAGCAGGAAACACGAACACAGCGCCCAATGAAGCTTCACGGGGTGGCTGCGCCTTCTTGCCGTGTGAGCAGCTGTCGAACGCGACGCGTGTGCGGCGATTGTGGATACGTTCGCAAAAACGCTTCGCCGTGCTTGCGCGCGCCTGATATGTCGTGCAGCGCAAACGAAGCTTCGATGAGCAACAGATCAGCTTCTTGTGCCAACGCCGCCTGAGGGTGCTGTGCTCGATGAGCCCGCAAAATGCGCAAAGCCTCTTGAGGGCGCGACTTCAACAGCGCGCGCGCCTGCTCCAGAAGCGAGGCTTCTTCAAGCAGATCATTGGCCGGGCGTGGTTGGGGACGGGCGGCTTTGCGTGGTCGCACGCTGGGCAGGCGTGCCGATGCAGGCGGGGTTTCTATGTGTGCAGGCTCCGTGATCGGATTGGCAACTGGGCCACCCGGGGGCACGGCAGCGGAAGCTGACAGCTTTGCTGACGCAGGTGCAGGAGTAGGTGAACGCAAAACCAGGTAGCCACCGGTGGTTGCGCCCCCAAGCACAACCACAGCCACCAGCAGCTTGGCCTTTGCCGCCAGGGCCCAAGGCGCCGCATGCACCGCCACCGGGACGCCCGCTGCCGAAAGCCCCGCGGCAATGCCCACCAGACGTTGTCGCGATGGCAGTTCGCCCCGCGCTTCGCCTAGCGCGGCCCGCAAGTTTGGGGGCAACGCGCCGTCTTCATGCATTCTTCGCGGTTCATCCATAAACAATCCCTTCATTGGCCACCTACCGCCGGCGTCGTCTGCACATGGTTATCGAATACTGCACGGAACTGCGCTTGCATCTGGGTACGGGCGCTTTTGAGCCGTGAGTAAACCGTCTGCAAGGGCACGTCCAAACAAGTGGCGATCTCTTGCAGGCTCAAGTCTTCGATTTCGTACAACACAAAAACCGCGCGCCTGGGCTCATCAAGATCCATCAAGGATTTGTCGAACAGCGCCTTGGTTTGTTGCCGTTCGATGCCATCGGGCGCCTGCGGTGCATCCGCAACCATTTCGCGGGCGCTGATGCCATCTTCCTTCCGCCGTATCGTGCGCTTGCGGTGATCTGAAACCAGCTTCATGGCAATGCCGTAAAGCCACGTGCGCGGACTGGAGTCTCCGCGAAAACTGGACAGCTTGCGATGCGCCACCAAAAACACCTCTTGGCACACGTCATCAGAATCCGAGGCCGCCAAGCCCATACGGCGCAAGGCACGCCAGATATATGGCGCGTGCTCACGGTAAAGCGCGGAGACGTCTAGGGGGCCGGTCACGGAGGTTGGTGGCGCGTAGGAGCGCTTTTTCTGATTATGCCGTTGCGAGCCTGCACCGCCAGCTCCATTCTGGCCGCTGTGCAGGCATATTCGTTCCTGGGCTTGGCCGTAGCGGTGGCCGCAGCGCAATGTGCCACAGCCGGGCTGACCTGGGCGCAGGCCGCGCACACCGCCCGGCTGTCTGTACAAGCCGAAGGTCCCAGCGACACCTGCGTGAATGCAGACGCCATCGGCCAAAACGTCGAGCGCCGATTGGCCCGAAAGGTCTTCGTCACGGCCACGGCGGACTTGGAAATTACGGTTCAGGTGCGTCCCGGCGTCAACGCCAACCAAGTGGTCACGGTCCACACGCGAACAGCGCAAGGCACATCCGGAGAACGAATCCTCAACATTGTGGCCGATTCGTGTGAAGCGTTGTTGGAGCCCATTGCCTTGGTTGTCACGCTCACCATCGATCCGGCCGCGCCTCTGGGCACCCAGGCGCCACCCACGGCCACAAAAGCCCCTCCCCCACCTCCGGCCCTCCAGACCACCTCAAAGGCCTCGCCACCCGCACGCGCCGAGCACAACTTTTTGGCGTCGATAGGTGCAGGCGTGCTTTTGGGTCCCCTGCCGCCCACGGCAGCGGTGGAAGCCCGCGCGGCCTGGTCGCCTCCGCGATGGCCGCGCTTGGGTCTTTTCCTTCGCGCCGGCTTGCCCACGCAGATAGATGTTCAGACACAGGCACAAGCGCGATTTGTCGCTGCGAGCGGGGGTTTGCAAGCCTGCCCACAGGTAGCGGCAGGGCAACGCTTGCGGCTTGGGGCTTGTGCGGGCGTCGAGTTGTCATGGGTGCGGGCGCGTGGGCTGGGTTTCGATGAAGGTGGTCAGAGCACACGGTGGTTGCCAATGCCTGTTGTTGCGTTGGAAGCCCAGGCACACCTAACCGCAACCAACTTTATCTATGCACGCCTTCAAGTCGGATGGGCGCCGGGGCAATCCACCTATCAATTCATCGATCAGGCCGATCAGGCGCAGCCCATCTTCACGCCATCAATGTTTAGCGGCGTGTTGACCCTGGGACTTGGGTGGAACTAAAGCCAACCAATGCCCGGCCCTGCAGGGGGGGGCATAATTTTTAGAAGAATTTGCACACAGGTTCAGAAAAACTTCGCCCTGCGCCCACCTAATGAGCGATGCGACGCGCGGTACTTGTCGGAGCCTGTTGTACGATCCTAGTGGCCTGCACCGGGGTGGTGGGCTCCGGCGCGTCACCGGGAGATTCCGCAGGCACGGGGGGCAAGCAGGGGCAAGGGCCCGGGTCAAGAACAGGGCAAGGGGCCCCAAAGCCACCGATCGGGGATGGCCTTCCTCCCTCGGAATCTGTGGGTCACGTTCCGCTTCGCCGCCTCAATCGCGCGGAATACCAGAAGACACTCGCAGACTTGTTGCGCGTTCCTGTCGATGCGAATGACGTTGTGGCAACCGAGATCTATGGACCGTCAGGCTACGCGGAAGGTGGGCCCATCACGCCGGACGACGTTGACCGCATGCTTGGAGCCGTTGAGGTCTTGGTCACACGCTACGCAACCTCGCAGATGTCAATGGACATGCCGTGCCAGCCAAAAAGCGACGCCGATCGGGCCTGTGCCGAGGCCTTTGTAAAGGCCTTTGGCGCCCGCGCCTATCGGCACCCGCTGAGCCTCCCGGAAGCAACTGATCTCATGGCCATCTACGATCAAGCGCGCCGCGATCGCAACCTTTTTGACGCTTTGGCCTTGGTTGTGAAGGCGGCTTTGCTGTCTCCGCGCTTCAACTACCGCCGGGAACTGGGCGATGAAAAGCCTGAAGAGCAAGATGGCGTGATCGTCCTGGGAAATTACGAACTTGCCTCTCGTCTTTCGTATTTCCTTTGGCAATCGATGCCTGACGACGAGCTATTCAAAGCCGCCGAAAACGGTGATTTGCATGACCCGCGCCTCGTGGCTGCGCAAGTTGAACGCATGCTCGAAGATACCACCCGTGCCGCCGAGGGCATCCAGGGGTTCTTCTCCGCGTGGTTGCCCCTTCACGAGATCGACGCAAGCAACCTCAACGATCCCGAGCGTGCGGTGAAGGCAAGCATGCTCGCGTCTTTGATGGCGTTCGTGCAAGATCTCGTGCTGGGCGCAGGCGACGCGCGGTACGAAACGCTGTTGTCCGCCAACTATACGTTTGCAGACAAAAACATGGCCACGCTTCTCCGCCTGCACGCGCCTGCCGGTGAGTCGCAGCAAAAGGTCTTGCTGAAAGACGACGCGCGTGTGGGGCTTTTCACTCATCCGGCATTCCTGGCCGCAACAACAGATACGCCTTTGACCACTGTGATCAGGCGTGGCCGCTTCGTTTTCGAGAAGCTTGGGGCTTGCCAGGCGGTGCCGCCTTTAGAGGGCAGCATCCCCGATCCGCCACCCCGACGCGAGGACGCCAGTGTGCGCGAGCACTTGGCGGAACATGCCGAAAACGGCGCCTGCCGGTCCTGCCATCAATTTATGGATCCCATGGGCTTTGCCTTTGACCTCTTCGACAACCTGGGACAACTGCGCGACAACGACGACTACGGAAAACCCATCGACACAAAGGGCAGCATGCCGTTGACCGAGGAAATCACTTTAACGTTCGTGGATGCCGCCGATCTGCTTCGTCAGCTTGCGAAACATGAGCTTTCCCAAGCGTGCTTCGCGCGCCAAATGCTGGGCTACGCGTTGCGGTTGCCCACTGACGCCAACAATGAGGCTTCATTCGATGCGGTTTCAGAGCATTTCGTCAAAGGCGGTGCAAACATTCGCTCGCTGCTCACAGCCGCAACCCAATCACACTTGTTTTACTACCGCAAACCTTCACCCGGCGAGGCGTTCCAATGAAATTTAGCAAGTGGGAGTTCAAGCGCCGTGACTTCCTCAAGCAGCTTGGTGTGGGCGCTGCCCTGCTGCCCGCATTGGCGGAAACCCAATATGCGGCGGCGCAGGCTGGCGTCAAAGGCCGCTTGATGGTGATGGTTAAGGGCAATGGTGTTCGCCCTGAAACGTTTTGGCCCACGTGGTCGAGTGCGCGGCCCGCCGATGGATCTTTGGCGAACGCGACGTTGCCACATGTCACGGCGCCGCTTGAGCCATTCAAGAACAAACTGCAGTTTCTCGACGGACTCACGTTGCGAAATTGGCTTCGGAGCGAAGGCAATTCCACGGGCGACAATGGGGATGCACACCACAACTACGGCGCTTTGCTCACGGGCGCGTTGCCGTCGGAACGTCTATTTACGGATGGCGGTTGTCGCTCGAATGAACAGCCATCCGGGTGCCGCATGTGGGCGGGCGGGCCCTCGATTGATTGTTACGTTGGCAAACAAGCGCGGCTTAAAGACACATCGCTCGTCTTCGACTCGCTTCACTCGGGCTTGAACGTGGACGACCTGCCTACGGCGCGCAAGTCAAGCGGATATAGCTGCCCGTCTTGGTTTGACCGCGACCACCCCAACCCGCCGGAGCCCGACGCGAAGGCGTATTTTCAGAAGCTGTTCGGCGGCGACCGCATGCTTCCCGATGGGAGCCACGTGCCGCCAGACGCGAAGCAAAAGGACCATGTAAACTTGCTTGCCTTTGTGGGAAAGGACCTTGAACGGTTCTCATCCCGCTTGGGCACCGAAGATCGCATGCGTGTAGAGGCCCACCTCACGAGCGTGCGTAGGCGGGAAGAGCAACTTGCGGCGTTGGTGAATCGGAAAATTGTGTGCGCGAAACCAGCAGAGCCCGATGTGTCTTACATCGTGAAACGGGAAGAACACATACCGGCGTTGTCCAAACTCATGATCGATCTGACGATCGATGCCATGAAATGCGGCTTGGCACGCACGGCTTGTCACTCGCTTTATGACAGCAACTCGTACCATGCATTTTTCAGCTGGCTTAAGAACATCAACCCGAATTTCGCGAACCAGGGCGGGCCCAAGATCAGCGAATT
Organism: Polyangia bacterium; assembly: GCA_038257535.1. GTDB lineage: Bacteria > Myxococcota_A > Polyangia > Fen-1088 > Fen-1088 > JAGTJU01. The sequence continues at coordinate 11,853 of JBBSJE010000010.1, read as the reverse complement.
TCCCAACGCGCATTTTCATGCCATGGCACACGGCAATGGCACCGATCCCGGTCGCACCATGTATCGCGACGCCAATCGCTGGCTTATCGAGCAATACGCTTACGCCATCAAGAGATTCTCTGAAGAGCCAGACGTGGGCGGCACCATGCTAGACAATACCTTGGTGCTTTGGGTCGACGCCTTATCGAACGGCAGTGGCCATCACGTAACGCGCTTACCTTGGATTTTGGCTGGCAACGTGAACAGTCGTTTCAAAACCGGGCGGCATGTGCAGTTTGCCAATGACACCGCGACGAATGGATTGTTCCTGGCCATTGCCGACGCCTTGGGCATGGCCCCCGCCAACGGCGTGTTCGGCGACCCAAAATTTGGCAAAGCGGCGCATACGATGTTGCTTTAGGTTACGGGGCCCGAAAACCGGTGAAGGAATACATCCCCTAGACGGCCTCTTCCACGCGTGCGCCCCGAACACGCGCTCGACTTAGGACAAGTCGCACTGCGCTAATTGTTACCATGGTATGACCATGGTAACATGTCGCCAATGACCACAATTGCGGCCGGCATCTTCAAAGCAAAGTGTTTGGAACTTATGGACGAGGTCGCCCGCACCAAAGAGGAGATCGTCGTGACCAAGCACGGACGCCCCGTGGCGAAGCTGGTGCCGGTACAGGGCGCGAAGCCACGTCCCCTCTACGCGCGAGCGACCCGCACTGTCGTGCACGTGGACACTGACGCCTTCGCCCCAGAGAACGATCTTTGGGCCATCGCCGATGAGTAGGCTCCTACTGGACACCCACGCATGGTTCTGGTTGGTGACAGGCCACGAACGCGTCACGTCCAAGATCGAGCGCGCTGTGGAATCCAGCATGTTGGAAGGTGAGGTGTACCTCAGCCAAATATCGCTCTGGGAGATCGCTCACAAGGTCGCGGCTGGAAAAATTCAGCTCACCCAGACCATTGATGCTTGGCTCAACGAGAACACGGAAGGGTTGCTACTCACGGATCTTTCCGTTCAGGTTGTTGTTGCGGCCACAACCCTTCCAGGTGTGTTTCACAAGGATCCAGCTGATCGCTTCATCGTTGCCACAGCCCGTACGATGGGGCTCACATTGATAACCGGTAACGACTTGATCCTTGCTTATGCAGACGCCGGGCACGTGAAGGTTCTGCCGGTGTGATGTTTCGGCCCGCCATCAAACATCAGCAAGCTGTTGCCACGCCCGATCTCATCGGCGTGGCGGGTCGGCCAACGGCATAGGCTCAAAGCTGCAGAACGTGCCCGTCTTCACCGTGCGCGCCAGGTACGCGCCGAGCGATGGATTGCACGCGCCGATGCGCTTGATCGCACGACCTGGAGGTGAAGCAGCGCTCGGCGTGCGGCGCTCATTCCCTGGTACACCGACTCCTGAATCAAGATGTGGTTGAAGCGGAAATGGGCGACTTAGGCCGTCGGCCGAAGCGGGGACGACCACGCCGACGCCCGCCTGAATCAGCGGCTCCAAAGCATCCTGCAGGCCGACGGCGCTCAGATCTGCCGCGGCGGCAAAGGGCAGCAGTGGGGCGTCCCTCCCCAACACCGCGGCGAGCTCCACCAGCGCGCGTTCGGCGGGACCGAGCAGCTCCACGTTGCGTGCGATCGCCTCGCGCATGACCTCGCTAAGAACGTCGGCGCCGCCCGCTGGGCTATGAAGATGGCCGTGGGATTTGAGCAAGCGCAGGACCTCATCCACACACAATGGGTTGCCCTCAGAGGCGCGGAACACGAGCTCGCGCACGGCCGCGGCCGGTGGTTTGCCCGCTTGGTGCGCCATCAGCGCATCGACTTCATGCTCTGAAAGACGTCTTAACGACAGCCGTGCTCCCTCCCGCGCCGCCGACGCAAGCGCGCGCCCTACCTCTGGCTTCACGCGCGCTTCCACCTCACGGTGCGTGCCAAGTAGCAGCAGGCGCAGCCCCTGCAACTCTCGCGCGAACAACTGGAACAAATGCAGTGAGGGGGGGTCTGCAACGTGCAGATCATCCAAGATGAGGAGCAGGGGCCGCGCCTTCGTCGCCTCGCGCACGGTCGCCAGCAGCTCGGCGAACATCCGGAAGCGGGCGTCCACCCTCGCTTCCGGCCGCTCCACAATCGCCTCCGGAAAATGCTCTGGCATCACCAGCGCCAGGGCTTGCCGTCGCGCGGGGCCTCCCCCCTGCTCCAGCGCTGGTTGCACTGCAAACAGCTGCCTGAGCGCCTGCGTCCATGGCCACAAGGCGGGCGCATCCCCCAACTCGGAACACCGGCCCCAGGCCACCTGAACGCCTGCCGCCGCCGTCTCGCCGTCGAAGCTACCATGGTGATCGTGGACATCGCCCATGCTGGTCACAGAGAACAGATGCACCTTGCCCGAATGCGGGTCGAAGGCGAACAGGTCTGACTCCTCGTAGGGGCCCATGCCCTCGATGTTGCCTATCATCTGGCACTGGAGCGCCAGCCCGCCCGCAGTGAGCCCTATGGGCCTTTTCACCTTAGGCGTGACATCCCGTGGACCAGTGTGACGCTGTGGCCTGGTCAAGGAGGCCGCCACCATTGCCAAAATCCTCGGGAAGGCTCCGCGAGGGCTGGCTTCGGCTCTACTATTCAGTAGATTAGTGGTGTGGACAAACGCGTCTTCAAAAAAGCTCTCTACGAGCAGTTCGCCAGGATCGGCAAGGCCCTGTCGAGCCCCCATCGGATCGAGATGATGGAGCTGCTCGCACAGCGCGAGCGCACGGTGGAGTCGCTTGGGGACGAGCTCGGTCTAACGATGGGGAACGCCTCGGCCCATCTGCAGGTGCTGCGTGAGGCCCGGCTGGTGGAGTCGCGGAAGGAGGGGCTTTTCGTGCACTATCGCGTTGCCGACGACATGGTGCTGCGGCTGCTCGAATCGGTGCGCACGACGGCGGAGACCCGGCTCGCCGAGATCGATCGCCTCGTCGAATCGTTCTTCGGTAACCGCAAGGACATCGACGCCATCGGTTTCACCGAGCTCAGGGCGCGGCTGAAGGACCGTTCGGTCATCCTGGTCGACGTGCGCCCCGTCGAGGAGTTCGACGCGGGGCACATTGCGGGCGCCATATCCATCCCGCACGATCAGCTCGAAGATCGGTTGCGAGAGTTGCCACGAGATCAGGAGGTCGTGGCTTACTGTCGCGGCCCCTATTGCGTCTTCGCCGATGCGGCGGTGGCTACCTTGAGGCAGAAGCGCCGGAAGGCGCGGCGGCTGGAGGGGGGACTGCCGGAGTGGAAAAGCGCCGGTCTGCCGGTGGAGGTTTCGAAGGTCCGGAGGTGATTGGCGGGAGTCGGTGGGTCTCTGCGAGCCGAAGAGCCACCACCAGCCCCGAGGTGAACGTGAGCCCGGCGACCAGCCATATAGCCGCGTTAACCCCGAACACATCCGCCATCAGGCCGGACAGGAGCGCGCCAACGGCATAACCGAGATCGCGCCAAAGCCGGTAGACACCCATGGACGAGGCCCGCCACTGTGGGTGAACGACATCGCTGATCGTCGCCAGCAGGGTCGGGTACACCATAGCTGTGCCGAGCCCAAGCAGGATCAATCCGGCCGTGAAGCCAGGCATCTGCCGCCACGAAACCAGAAGCGCTATGCCGGCCGCCTGTACCCACATCCCCGAAGCGATGAGCCACTTGCGGCCGAGGCGATCCGACAGCGCTCCCGTGAACAGCTGGCACACGCCCCACACCGCCGGATACAACGCCGCCAGCGCCGCGATCTGCTCGATGCTGAGGCCAGCACCGGCGTAGAAAATTGGCAGGAGCCCCCAGGCCATGCCGTCGTTCAGGTTGTTGACCATGCCAGCCTGACTGACGGCGGAAAGGTTGCGATCCGTGAAGGAGGTGCGGAGGAAGATCTGGCACGACGAGGGGCGAGCAAAGGGCGCTGCGGCGACGCTGGCAGCCTCGTGCTCGGCATGGCCCTGCGTTTCTCGAACCGCGAAGATCGACAGCACCAGCCCGGCGGCGACGTATCCCACGCCGAGATAAAAGGGTTCAGGCCGAAGACCGTAACGGGCGGCGACGTATCCGGTCGACAGCGCGCTCAGGGCAACCGCCAGGTAACCCGCGAACTCGTTGAGCCCCATGGCGAGACCGCGCTGCTTGGGACCGACGAGGTCGATCTTCATGATCACGGTGATGGACCAGGTCAGTCCCTGGCTGGCCCCGAGCAGCGCGTTCGCTGCAAGGACCGCGTTCCACGATCCTGCCGACATCAGGATGAACGGAACGGGAGCCGCCAGCAGCCAACCACCAACGAGGATCTGCTTGCGGCCTATCCGGTCGGCGAGGCTGCCGGCGAAGTAGTTGGTCGCGGCCTTCACCACGCCGAAGACGACGATGAAGGACAGGACGGCGGCGCGCGCGGCGAGGTGAAACTCCTTCTCCGCGATGGCGGGCAAGATGGAGCGCTCGAGCCCCACCATTGCCCCCACGAAGGCGTTCACGAGAACGAGAAGAGCGAACTGTCCACGGTTGGCGGCCAGCCCGAGGTGGATGGGCCGGGTCACCCGCGGCCTTGATTGAACCTGAGAATCGCCTCCATTCCCTCGGGCTGGGCATGCGTCTGCGAGAGCGCTGTGACAAACGTGCCCCGGTCAGCCGCGAGAAGCGGGTTCCATCGCTTCTCAAAGGCGACTGTTGAGCTGGGCTTGCCGCTGAGACCAGCGCCGCAGGCCGAGCCAGCAAAGTGGGCGGGGAAGATCTCCACCTCATCGGGCAGCGACAGGAGCTTGCCGTGAAGGCTGTCATAGAGCAGCGAGGCGTTCCTCTCGGCCTGACCAGGCAGATCGGGGCGGCCCACCGCACCCACGAACAGGGTGTCTCCCGTGCAGACGAACCAGGGCTCGGGCCCGCGGCGCAAATCGCGCACGACGAGCGAGATGCTCTCCGGGGTATGACCGGGGGTGTGCAGAACATCGATCAAGGTGTTGCCGAGTTCGATGCGCTGACCGTCCTCGAGTGGCTCGAAGGGGGACGCGACGTCGGCGCTGCGGTGGAGGCAGTACTTTGCCCCCACCCGGCTGGCCAGTTCCCGACCGCCGGAGCGGTGATCCGCGTGGACGTGTGTATCGAACACGTGCGTGATGGTCATGCCCTTGGCCGCGGCGAAGCTCTGGTAGAGGTCCACATCAGCCTCGTGACCGTCGACCACCGCGCAGCGACCGGCTGTCCCACAGCCGAACAGATAACCGGCGCAACCACTATCGAAGCGGTGAAATGGCTTGAAGATCATGTCTTCACCGGGCTGGGGATTTTGTGGCGACGAGGGAGATGCTCTTCACGCCATATTTCCGTGCGGCTCCCTGGGCGCTCGTCGAGATGAACCGATACTCTGGGTTTTCTTCGAGACGATCGACCACCAGCTGGGCCTCCTCGATCTCGCGACGATAGGCGTCTACTTGCATCGCTCCTCCGATGCAGGCGGCCCAGAGCGTGGCATTGCACACCACCGTCTGCGGCAGTTGGGTGTCCGTCACGATGTCTGCGAGCGCGAGGCGTCCGCCTGGTTTGAGCACCCTCGCAACTTCCCGAAAGACCCTCGCTTTGTCGGCCGCGAGATTGATGACGCCGTTGCTGATCACGCAGTCGACGGTTCCCGAGGGGACGGGCAGCTCCTCGATGTAGCCCTTGCGGTATTCCGTCTGCTCGAACCCGCCGCGGTCGCGCAGGCGCTCTGCTTTTTGGCGCTGGGCATCGGTCATGTCCACGCCGATGATCCGCCCCGAAGGGCCGACGGCAAGAGCGGCCAGAAAGGCGTCCATGCCCGACCCGCTGCCCAGATCCACCACGCATTCCCCAGGCTGCAGCTGTGCGAGGTGGAAGAAGTACCCGACTCCGGCGAACGACTCGATGGCTTCGCCTGGAATGCGATCGAGCTCGGCCGCGGGATAGCCCAGGCGCTCAGCGAGGGCGCGGCCCATCTCGAAGTGAAACTCACCGTGAGGATTCTGGGCGACCTCACGGTACATCTCCTGAACCTTCGTCTCGAGCTCCTGTACGTCAACAGTTGTCATGGCTCATCTCCCCGATGTGATGTCAGAACGATAGCGTGGCGGCGCCCGCCTTGATGAGCTCGTGCATCGGGCTCGCCCCGGTAATGATGGTGCCCTCGATGAGGTCATCTTGGTTGTAGCCGCGGGCCTTCACACACGGCGTGCAGGCCCAGAGGGTACCTCCGCGGCTGAGGAAATCCTTCACCAGAGAAGACAGGGGCTCGAGCGGTGGGACCGTGGTGGTGTCGATCGCACGTTTGCGGACCAGATCCACACCTGCGCTGGTGAGAAACACCGAGACTTTGAGACCTGCCGTCATGCCTCCGTTGGCGATCGTGAAAGCGACGGAGGACAGCTCGTGATCAGTCCCGTGAGTGACGACGACGACTAAGTTGCGTGCGGATTCGGTCATGGCGAAGCTCCTTTCGATTCAATACTCTAGAGATTAATAGATCACTTCCGTCCTGTCAAGGCTTTGACTAGCTGAGGCGGGCAGCAACCCTATGGCGGTAAGCTGCATCACGAACTATTACAGTTTTGGTATTCGTCCTGTTGCGCGCCAGACCAGCTGCGTCGGCCGCAACCGGCTGAGGGCCGGTGTCCTACATGCAGATCCTTGTGTCCTTAAGCGGTCGCGGTAAAGCTATGTAGATGGGCGATGTCCGAGACGGGTTCGATGAAGCTTCCCTTCTAGAAGGACCAGCCGAGCGGGAGCTGCGGGAATCCAACGACATGCTGGCCACATTGAGCCGCGTGCAATCGCAATTCATCGTGGATGGCAACCCGCGCGACAGCTTCAACGAGCTGCTCACGGAGGTTTTGCGGTTGACTGAAAGCGCTTACGGTTTCATCGGTGAAGTATTCACAGACGACAAGGACCAGCCTTACTTAAAGGCACATGCCATCACGAACATTTCATGGAATCCTGAAACGAGGGCCATTTTCGAGAAAAGTTCTGGCGCGGGATTCGAATTCCGAAACCTTCGTACGTTGTTCGGCGCTGTGATCACCGCCGGGCAAGCCGTTATCGCGAACAACCCCGGCGTTGACCCACGGCGCGGCGGCTTACCGGCTGGGCACCCCGCGTTGGAGGCCTTCGCCGGACTTCCATTTTCGCGCAACGGCCGCATGCTGGGCATGATTGGCATTGCCAACAGAGCCGCCGGTTATGACGATAACATCGTCAAACGCCTTGAACCTTTTCTGTCTACCTGTGCCTCCCTCACTGAGGCCTATCGTAGTGAACGCTTGCGCAAACAATCCGATGAAGCACTGGGGGCCGCACATGCTCAGCTTGCCGCCGCGCTGCACGCCGGTGGCATCGGGTTATGGACATGGCATCCTTCAGACAATCGTGTGACTTGGGACAAAAGTGCCGTAGAGCTTTTGGGACGGCCGCTTTCGGAACCTGGCAACCTCGCCGAGGCCGAGTTGATAGAGCTAACGGTACCCGAGGATCGCCCCCGTCTGCGCGCCGCCTTGCAGGCCGTTATGACACAACAAGCGGACCTTGACCTAGAGTTCCGGGTGATTCGCCCTGATGGCCGCCTTTTGTGGATCGCAGCCAAGGGCAAGATAGAGCGCGATGTACAGGGTCAGCCGATACGAATGGCGAACGCTGCGGTTGACATCACCCAACGCAAGACATTGGAAGAACAGCTGCGCCAAGTTCAGAAAATGGAAGCCATTGGTCAGCTCGCCGGTGGCATCGCGCATGACTTCAACAATCTCCTCAACGTGATCGAGATGAATGCCAGTCTCATGAAAGACACGTGCAAGCTGGAGCCGGAGTCTCGTGAATCCGTTGATGCCATCTCGCAGGCCACGCGTTCCGCTGCAAACCTCACCCGGCAGCTGCTTACCTTTGGGCGGCGGCAAATGGTGCGGCTACACCCTTTGAACATCAATCAGGTGGTGGAAAGTGTTGGGACTATGCTCAAGCGCACCTTGCGCGACGACGTGCAGCTCGTCATCCGGTGCGCAGAAGATTTGCCGCTCGTCGAGGCAGACGCGGGCATGCTTGAGCAAGTGTTGCTGAATCTTTCCGTCAACGCGCACGACGCAATGCCAACAGCTGGGCAGCTAACCATAGAAACATCGTTGACCCCCACGCCCGCAAACGTTCTGCCATCTTCACAAGCCAGTGACATGCGCGTGCGGCTAACCGTGACCGACACAGGCACCGGCATCGCTCCCGAACACAGGGACCGCGTCTTTGAGCCGTTTTTTACCACGAAAGACGTCGGCAAGGGCACGGGGCTCGGTTTGGCGATGGTGTACGGAATCGTCAAACAACATCAAGGCTTGATCGCTATTCGCACCGAAGTGGGACGTGGTTCATCGTTCGATATTTTTTTGAACCCGTTGCCGCCAGAAGCGAAGGCGGCGCCGGACGAAACACCCGCCCCAGCTCCGCGGCGTGGGCACGCAACCATATTGGTTGTAGAGGATCAGGATCAACTTCGCGCTTTGGTGTCCAGCACCTTGCGGCTTGCCGGCTACACGATTCTGCAGGCAAGTTCGGGCCAGGAGGCACTTGCCACGTGGCACGCACACCAGGCAAGAATCGACTTGCTGTTGACGGATATGGTCATGCCAGGCGGAATGTCCGGACTAGATGTAGCCACGCGCTTGCGCGAGCTTTGCCCCTCGCTAAAAGTGATCTTTACGAGCGGCTACAGCCCAGAAGCGCTCGCATCACAAGGTGATCCCTTCTTGCAAAAACCTTACGAGGCCTCAGCACTGGTTCGGCTTGTGCGCACCTGCCTTGACGGAAGTGGAAGGTCGTCCTAGCGATGACAAAAGTTCAACGTTCTCTTCGCTTTGCCCAAGTGACATCAGGCCGGCGTACACCGCGTGGGGCTATGAACCTCGTGATTTGCGCAATGGCGGTGATCGCGTCGGGTTGCTCGGAGGACAAAACGAGTGCTACCGATGCGGCCGTGGACGCTCGGTTCGACGGAACGGTCCTCGATGCGGGCGAGGATGTATTGGGGGCGCCGCTGGCTGTCAGTGTGATTCGCGGCGACCCCACGCAAACGACGTGGTGGGATCTGACGGTACGGGGCGTAACGCTGCAAGCTTACGAGGGCGCCTTGGTGACAGTGCGCCTCGGGCGTCCCGACCGTCCGCCGGAACGCATCGGCAGCGGCCAAGCAAGAGTTGCCAATGGCGAATTTTCGCTAACGTTTCCGCAGGTGTGGGAAACAGATTTCTACAAATCGAAAACCGTTTGGATTGACGTTGATGGCAACGGCAAATGCGACTACCAGGTCGATCGTGTTTTTCACGATGCACGCGCCGTTGTCACACCCGAGCTTTACGTGGGAGATGCGGCCCCGGTGCATGTGCGAATGCGCTTGGTTTTGACCAGCGACCAAAGTGATCTCTGTGAACAAATGGAAGGAAGATGGCCGGCCGAATGAAGTTGCGGCTGGACAGGCGAGGTGGCCTGCGGGGGCAACGCGGGTGCGTTCGATAAATCGCTAGCTGCGCTTGACCTTCATCCGGCTCGTTGCAGCGTCAGGCCGCCGCCCTTTGATGGGACTGCGATGACGCTTCACTTTTTGCGGGGCCTCTCCGGCCACCACGCGATACTGTTGCGGGCTTGGCGGCAACAGCGGCAGGTCTTCGGTTTCGGCTTCGTAAAGTGCACGAGACACTTGCCGTTTAACCCTCACCAGTTCGTGCCAGATTGCCCCTTCATCGGCCGCCGCTTCTGCCGCCGCATCGAGATCGAAAGCTGACTGGCACACCCGCGCTACGGTTCCTAAAACGCCGCCTTTGGCTTGACCTGCAAAGCGCCGGAACACATCGGGACCGAATTGTTCGTAGTATAAGATGGTGTGTGCAGTTGAAAGCGAGCCTGCCCACGGATAGCGGCGCAATAGCCATTTTGCAGAGAACGCTTCAACCGCCTCATCCAAGGCAACCGCTTCTTCTTCCGTTTTCGGCACCTGCGTCTCTTCGTAAAACAAGCCCGTGCCAAATCTGTCACCTTCAACCTGCCACACATCTGTGATGCCAAAGTTGGTGGGCGTCTGCGCCACCAAGGCTCCGTGAGTCAGATCAAACTCACCCACGATAAACGCGGCCACGCTGGAACGATGCTCGTCCAAAAAGCGCACGGTATCCAATCCCTCTTCCAGCGTTTCGGTCGGAAACCCCGTAAAACACATGGCCTCGGCCGCAATCCCCGAGGCGGCAAGATTCTCAATAACGTCGCCCACCACCGTTACGGGCGCGCCTTTGTCGATCAAGCTAAGCACACGCTGGTTGCCCGTTTCCACGCCGAGCGCACAGGCAATGGCACCACCGTCACGCAACGTTTGTGCCCGTTCGCGGGTCAGATACTTTTCGGCCTTTAAATCGGTTGCCCAGCGAACCGCACTGTTGGCGCTATTGAGCTCTTCAGCCAGCCGGACCAGTGTTTTGGGAGCCACGGAATCTTGCGAAAGGTAAAAGGTGTTTGTGCCGTACGTCCTGGACATGGCCTCCAGATGCTCAACGCACGTTTGTACGCTGCGTTCGCGGTAGCTGGCGGTTCCCACCTCGGCCAAGCCATAGTGGCAAAACGTGCATTTTCCCCAGTAACAGCCGCGCGTTGGATCGTAAGGCAGAACCAACTGCGGCGAAAAATACAGATTCAGCGGCAAACCCTCAAAATCAGGCGCGGGAAGCGAACGCATGTCAACGCTGGCTTCGCCGGGACGATACTTTGCGCCCAACAGCGGATCGCGGTGAACAATGTTGTTGATTTCAGACCACGTTGATCGTGTGGCTTTGCCTTCATCAAAGGCCTCGCACATTTTTAGCAACGTGTCTTCACCCTCGAAGACCACCGCGGTATCGAAGGGCCCTAAAGCGGCCTGCAGATCTGGTCCTTTTTGTCGAATCAGAAGTTGGGTGATGGCGGGGCCGCCCACTGTTAGATGAATGTGAGGCAACGCCTGCTTGATCTTCCGCGCAAAGCTATAAGCGGGCTGCATCTGCCCGGGGAAACACACAGAAAGGCCAACCATCTGCGGTTGCTCGCGCTCAAGGCGCGGAATGAGGACTTGGGCCACGTAGTTGGCAAACGGATCTCGCTCGGGCGAAGCGTCGTAGGCAATCTCTTCGGGCGAAATCAGCGAAAACGGGGTGCGGTAGGCGGTAAAATCAATCGATGTGGGAAAGTAAGCAGCCGAGATCACCCGCAGGCACGCTTGGACTGTATCCACAGCCTTGGAGTACGTGGGCACGTCGAAAAAATGCTGACGATCACGCAGCGTCGCCACGGCTTGCTCGATGCCTTCTGGTACAGCGGTGGCATCACCGCGGGCCTCCCACAGGCAGCTGTAATGCAGCTGATCCGCGTGGGTGAGCTGGGCCTTGGCCTCCAGGCGAGCGATATTCCCCTCAATACGATCGCGCACTTCTGCCAGGGCTTGGGGCCTCAGCCAGTACTCGTAAGCTTCCACATTTGCGTCGATCGGCAACACGGTGACGCCCGCCCGCCGCAAAAAACCAGTTAACATGGGTACCGCCAGATACGGTGCGGTGGGATCACAGGTGGGGGGGTAGATCAGCGCTAGTTTCATGGCGGCTCCTCACTATAGCGCGGCCCTATCCGCCTGCGCGCCGCCCTGGGCTCCAAACCACCGCTGACGCCCGGCTCTGCGCCAGAGCTGCCGGCCACGCCGCCAAAGCCACCAGGGGCGTCCCCCCTGGGGTTGTCGCAGGTGACGCACTCTTGCAGCTCTACAGTCACGTGGCGATGCAGGATGCGTCGCTTGGGACCAGCCTCGCCTTGATTCGCGAACCCACGCCCGGGTAAATCAACTT
>JBBSJE010000009.1:0-61007 GCA_038257535.1 Polyangia bacterium | reverse complement strand
TCAGGCGGCGGCGGGGGCGATGAAGACGCGCCGATTCTGGTCGATCAGTTCCTTGATGACGCCATCGAGTTGGATGTTGATGTGGTGGCTGACGGTGAACAAGCCATCATCGGTGGCGTGATGGAACACATCGAAGAGGCCGGCATTCACTCAGGCGACTCTGCTTGCGCTTTGCCGCCGTATTCGTTGCCCGCTGACGTGATTGAGACTGTGAAGCAACAAGCACGCGCGCTGGCCATGGAGCTGGGTGTGCGTGGGCTGATGAACGTGCAGTTCGCGGTGCCTCGCGACAGCAAGGACGTTTACATTCTCGAGGTCAACCCGCGCGCCTCGCGCACGGTGCCGTTTGTCTCCAAGGTCACCGGCGTTCCCTTGGCCAAAGTGGCCGCCAAAATCGCAATAGGCATGAAATTGCGCGACATGGGCATCAAGGAAGTGACGCCCAAGCACGTGGCCGTCAAAGAAGCCGTGTTCCCATTCGTGAAGTTTCCTGGCGTGGACACGCTCCTGGGCCCCGAGATGCGTTCAACCGGCGAAGTCATGGGCATCGATCGCACGTTTGAAATGGCGTTCGGAAAAAGCCAAATCGGCGCCAACACGCGGCTGCCGTTCAACAAGCAAGGCGCCGTGTTTATTTCGGTGCACGACCGGGACAAGCCTGCGGCAGCGACAGTGGCCAGGCAGCTTATTGAGATGGGATATTCCATCGTGGCCACAGGCGGAACGGATGACTACCTCAAGCAGCAAGGCATCTCGACCGAGCGGGTGAACAAGGTGCGCGAAGGTCGTCCGCACTGCGTGGATCGCATGGTGGACGGGGCCATTTCGATGGTAATCAACACGACCCAAGGGGGCGAGGCCATTCGCGATTCGTTTAGCATTCGTCGAACCGCGTTGGTCAAAGGCCTTCCTTATTACACAACCATGTCAGCGGCGCGCGCCGCCGTGGGCGCATTGGCGAAGATGCGCACCGGTGGAATGACCGTGTGCTCAATGCAGGAATACCAGCAGGAGCAAAACAATGGGTGAACGATTTCCGATGACCCCAAAGGGCTTGCGTGCCCTCAAAGACGAACTCAAGAACCTCAAAGAGGTGGAACGCCCCAAGAACGTGCGTGACATTGAAGAGGCGCGCGCTCACGGTGACTTGCGTGAAAACGCTGAGTATCACGCTGCAAAAGAAAAGCAGGGCTTCATCGAAGCCCGCTTGCAGCAGCTTGAGGCCATGATCGCGCTGTCCGAGGTGATTGATCCCAGCAAACTTTCGGGCACCAAAGTTGTGTTTGGCGCCACTGTGCGACTGACCGATCCCGATACCGCAGAAGAAGTGACCTACGCCATTGTAGGTGACTGCGAATCGGACATCAAACAGGGGCGCATCGCCATCTCGGCCCCCTTGGCTCGCGCGATGATAGGCAAAGAACAGGGCGACACCGTGACGTTGCGCACCGCCAAAGGCAGCCGCGATTACGAGATCACGCAGGTGCAGTTTTTGCCCCAATAGTGAGACCAACCGACCCGTCAACCGAAACCTTTTCGCAACTTGCGGGCCTGCGCAGATTTACCCGAGGTAGGCCCCGAAGCGCCGATGATGTTGTAGAAAACCTGCGGGGACCCAAAGCGTTGAACACCCTCGCCCGAAAAATTGCCTGGACCAGCGCGATCACGCATGGCTTGGTGCATGCGGCGATCCTCTTGTTGCCCCCCTTGCTCACCAGCTTGCAACACGAGTTTCAGGTTTCCCTGCTGGCGGTGGTTGGCGTGGCCAACCTGATGCAATTGGCGTTTGGGTTGGCAGCCGTGCCCGCCGGGCGCTTGGCCGATCAGTTTGGCTCGCGCACCATGCTGTTGATGGCCGCGGGGGGATGCACGGTGTCTTTGGTGGCCATCGCTCTGGCGCCTTCGTTTTGGGTGTTGGCGGTGGCGCTGATAAGCCTGGGCGTGTCGGCAGGCATCTATCACCCTAGTGGCCTGTCCCTGCTGTCGCGCGGGGTGGCCAGCCAAGAGCAAGGGCGCGCAATCGGCATTCACGGCGTGGGAGGCAACTTGGGCGCCGCCTTGGCGCCGGCTTGGTCGGCTTTGTTTGCCGCGCAGTGGGGCTGGCGGATGGGCTTTGCCGCCGCGGCAGTGCTGTCGTTTTTTTGCTGGGCTCTCACGATGACCCTGCCCGACGTAAAACCGGCGCCGGCGGTTCACCGACACCCGCAGGCTTCAGTTGCCCAGTTGGCTTCGGCCTTGCGCACTTTATGGCAAAGCCGGCCGCTGCGTTGGTTGATGATTTGCACCACGGCGGGCGGATTTGTTTATCAAGGGGTGCTTACCTTCTTGCCGCTGCATCTAGCTGACAGCGCGGGGGGCGTTTTCAACGCCTCCTTGTTGATGTCGTTGGTGTTGGTGGCAGGGATCGTGGCGCAGCGTTTTGGCGGGGAATTGGCGGATCGGTTGCCGCGAGAGCGATTGTTCTTGGCCGAGACGGCTTTGTTTGCCCCCGTGATGTTGCTGTTAGGCTTGAGCTCGGGCGTAGGGCTGATCGTGTTGGCGCTGTCAGCTGGGTTTCTGTGGTTTATGGCCCAACCTTTGTCGGCGGCGCTGGCGGCGGCGTACGCCAACAGCCGCGACCACGGCTTGGTGTTCGGGCTGCAGTTTGCCGCCGCGTTTGGCATTGGATCCTTTGCCTCAACCATTGGTGGCTTGCTGGTGGCCAAGGGCGGCACGTCGCTGGCGTTTTTGGGGTTTGGCGTGGTGGCGGTGCTGCAGCTTGGCGCCGCCGGCATGCTGGCGTTCACGACGCGGCGAAAGTTGTTGCTGGCGAGCTAGCCGCCAGCGAGCCAATGGGAAGCGCGCCGACCTACAGCACGCCTGCGGTGCCGAGTGGTGGCGTTTGCGACAACATACCCCGCGCATTCAACAGAGCCACTGCCAAAGCCGCGGCCATCGCCAACGCCACAATCGCGGCCACCCCGTGAACCCAGCGCGGGGTGGGAACGGGTTTGCCATCCGACACCGCGGCCGCAGCACCTGGATCGACCGCGGCTTTGTTGCCCAGCCACCCCGATAGCGCCAATAGCAAGCCCACAGCCCCACCACCAAAGTGGGCGCGCAAATCGATGTTGGGCAAAAACGAAATGCCAATGTTGATGAGCAAAGGCGTGGTGAGCGCCCGCTTTATGCGGGTCGCGACCACAAGCGGCAACAAGCCCCCCGGGCGCAACGACAAGCCGAAGCCCGCCGTCATCAATCCCCAGATGGCCCCTGAGGCGCCCACCGAAGGATGGCTGGCCAACAGTGCGCTGGCCAAGGACCCTCCCAACGCCGACAGCCCATAGATCACCAAGTACCGCGAACGCCCCACCAACTGTTCCAAGAAGGTGCCCAGGAAATAGAGCGACAACATGTTGGCCAAAAGATGGCTTTGGCCACCGTGAAGAAACGCTGACGACAGCAGCCGCCAGATCTCGCCGGCGCGCACCGCAGGCCCATAGTTAACACCCGCCTCGAAAATGGCGCTCGCAGTGGCGCCCGATCCCGGTGCGCCGCCTCGGAAAAACACCAACACACAAACCGCCCCCAGAATCAAACTGACCACCGGAAACCGACGACGGGTTTGTTGTGAGAACTTCACCGCGTCGGCGTGTGTGCGCTGAGCCTCTTGCGCCAACACGCGGAGTTCATCCAGGGAAATCGCTGGCGTGTCGCCGAGCTTCTTTGCGGCGGATTCGAGGGCACCCAGCCGGCGGCCGCCCACATGCACAAGCTTCTGCTCGGCCGTCAGGTGGTAAAGCCCCAGGCTGCGCAAATCGGGGGCGCGGGTGGCCACGCTGGCCAGGGCGTCAGCCAGCGCCACTTCGGTGCCGCCCACCACCACCACGTACAGCGTGCCCGGCTGCGCTTCGGCCACCGCCACCATGCGGTTGGAAAACGCTTCAGACGCCTCACCGCTGTATGTGACCAGCGCCACGGGCGCTCCGGTTGACGCCACGCCGAACACAGCGCTGGCGGATTCCAGGCGCGCCAGCGCCAATTCATCGCCTTGGTGCTTCACGATCGCGGCCACCAGGCGGTTGCGCAGATTGGTGGCTTCGTTCGGCTCAGGTGCCTGGGTTTCAGATTCCAATGTACTTAAGGTCTATTACGCGGCACTCGGTCTGTCACCAAGCGTCTGTGGGGCGCGATTTTCGGTTTTCCCACATGAAGCGTGAACCCAGGGACAAGGTCGGGTAACTTTAGAAGTACCACTCACCATGAAAATGCAACGCGCCAAGAAGCAGAAGGCCGAGGCCAAAGACGTCGCTCTTGTCGTGGGGCCCACGGAGGATCGCAAGGGCTACCAAATCTTGCGCAAGCGGGGCGACAACGCCGACGTGGAAATGGGTGTGGTGCGCCCACTTGAGGAAGGCAAGCCCATCGAAGGCGAAGTGGTGGGCATGCGCCAACGCAAAGAGCACCCCATGCTTTTCGACGTCAAAACCGAGCTCGACACGCGCGAACTGGCCGACGGCCCGCGCGGCACCTCCGTGGGCCCGGCCCAGGTGGCCAGCGACAAGTACCGGCAAGGCTGGGACGCCATCTGGGGCAACCGCAGACCCACGTCCGAACTGAATTAATCACCGTTTGGTGATGCGCCGTAAACCACTTTAGCTTCGCCGTTGTGGCGTTGCAGGGGGGGCAGCGCTTCTGTGCCCAAAATATTGTCCAGGGCCGCTCTCAGGGTCGGGAAACGGAAATTAAACCCTAGCTCCAACAAACGCGCGGGCACCATGCGTGTGCTCATCATCGCCATGGCGCCCATCTCGCCAAGCGCGAGCTTCAACGCGAAAGCGGGCACGGAGAACAATGTGGGGCGTCCCAAAACCTGCCCCAGGGTTTCGGTGAACGCGCTGTTGCGAACAAGCTCGGGCGCTGCCGCATTGATGGGACCTTGGTAGCGCTGATCCACCAGCGCTCGGTGGAAGACGCCAATAAGATCGTCCAGCGCGATCCAACTCATCCATTGTTGGCCGTTGCCCAAGCGCCCGCCCACGCCGGCGCGAAACGGCGTGAGCATCTTGCCCAGAACGCCTTCTTGCGGGGTGAGCACCAAGCCGGTGCGCGGCAGCACCACACGAACGCCCGCAGCCTGCGCCACCGCTGTGGCGGCTTCCCAATCTTGCGACAGCTGCGACAAAAACCCTTGCCCGGGGCCATCGCCTTCGCGAACCTCGGCATCGCCGGTGTCGCCGTAAAACCCCATCGCCGAAGCGTTGATCAACACGGCCGGTTTGGGATTCAACTTCGCAATCTCGGCGGCCAAGAAGGCCGTGAGGTCCACGCGACTTGTGCGCAATCGGTGCTTGCGCTCATCGGTCCAGCGGCCAGCGCCCATGTTTTCGCCGGCCAAGTTCACAACCGCATCGATGGGACCCAGATGCGCGGCATCAAGCTTGCCCGCCACGGGATCCCAATCAACCGTGGTGCCCACCGCGTCGGCGGGCGGTTGCGATTGCGCGCGCACCAAACGCACCACCTCATGCCCACCGGTGCTAAGGAAGGCGCATAACGCCGAGCCCAACAGACCGCTGGCGCCCGCCACCAGCACGCGCAAAGGACGCCCCGTGTAGTTTGCGTGCCGGGCCAGATCTGCAGCCAGCGTTTGGTGCCGGTACGCGAACATGCGATGAAAACTTTTCTCCAACGAAGCGCGGCCCAGCGCACGCCCCACGGCACCGGCTGGCGGCCGGTATTGCACGTGGTCCTCGGCCCGGGTGCCTAGAGCGGAGGCCACAAACTTGTGCGTGTGCACCCATTTGGCAAATGGGCCTCGCACTTGTTCGTCACAAAATTGCGCGCCAGCTTGGTAACCAAAATGCCGCGCCTCCCACAGCACGCGCGCGGGGCCGGCGGCCACCTTCAGCACGGTGATGTCGCCATCATGAATGGTGCCTTGGCGTGACACCATTTGCGTGTCTTCCCACGGTGGGCTCAGGCGCGCAAAAGCCCCCTGGCGTTCGTGCCACGCAAACACCTGCGCCGGTGGATGCGGCAGCTCGCTTTGCGCTGCGAACGTTAGATCGCCAGTTTCCTCGCTCATAACCCCTACCCTCCCTTTGATGCTCCGTCCCCGGGCAAGTGCGCCCGGGGAGGTCAGCAAAAACGCTGCCTAGAAGCGAATCTTCTCGAAATGCACCAGATCGGCAAACGCGGCGAAGCGTTCGCGCACGGCCGAAAGGTCCAGGGTCTTGAAGCGGTCGAGGCTAAAGTCTTCCACACAGAACGAAGCCAAAACCGAGCCCAAGATCAAGGCGGTGCGGATGTCGGCAGGAGAGGTGCCGCCCATGCGCGCAAGCCAGCCCATAAAGCCGCCGGCAAACGAATCGCCCGCGCCGGTGGGATCCACAACGGTTTCGATCGGGTATGCGGGCGCGGCAAAAACACCGCCTTCGTGAAACAACAACGCGCCGGCATCGCCACGCTTGATCACCACGGCGCTGGGGCCCATTTTGCGAATGGCGCGCGCGGCGGCGGGCAAGTTAGCCAAACCCGAAAGCTGACGCGCTTCTTCGTCGTTTAGCAGCAACATATCTACTTTTTCAAGCAATCGGCCCAATGCCTCGCGCTTGCCTTCAATCCAGAAGTTCATGGTGTCGCACGCGACGAAGCGCGGCTTTTGCACCTGCGTGAGCACGTCAAGCTGAAGCTCGGGATCGATGTTGGCCAAAAACACGAATTCAGAATCGGTCCACGAAGCGGGCAGCTTTGGCTTGAAGGTTTGAAACACGTTTAGCTGCGTGTCCAAAGTGGTGCGGGTGGAAAAATCGGTGGCGTAGCGGCCCGACCAACGGAAAGTTTTTCCTTCGGCCACTTCCAGGCCGGCGAGGTCCACGTGGCGCGATTTCATGAAGGCCACGTGTTGATCGGGAAAATCGCTGCCCACGATGCCCACCATCCGGGGTGGCGCCAAAAACGAGGCGGCCACAGATGAATAAGAGGCGGCCCCACCCAAGATGTCTTCACGGCGCCCGGCCACCGTTTCCACGGTGTCAAGGCCCACAGAGCCAACGATGAGCAAAGAAGCAGGAGAATGTGCAGCGCCCGAGGCGGCCGAAGTCTGAGCTGTCATGCCCTTCTGCTACCATAAAAGTGCCGTTTCCGGGGATTTGCCGGGCCAGCCACGGCGCGTTTCTTTTCAGCCATGACCACCTCGCGCGTGCCCGTTGCCCCCACCTCGCCCCCGGACGAGATCCGCGCGGCGGTGCAGCGGCTTGTGCGCAACGGTCAACATGAAGAGGCTGCAAGCTTGGCCGAAGCGCACGGGCTGATCCCCGAGGCGTTGGCTTTGTACGAAAAGTTGTGGCGGTTTGACAAAGCGTGGCCATTGGCCGAATCGCTTGCGGATTGGCCCCGCGCGGTGCGCTTGGCGCTGGAGGCCCGGCAACCCGAACACGCGCGACGGCTGGCGGCCCGCGTGGCCAGCGACGACCCCGAAACTTTGCGCAAAGTGGCGCAAGCGTTCGCGGGGCGCGGGCAGTTTGAGCCGGCGGCCGCGCTGGCGGAGCGCGCGGGCGATCGAGCGCAGGCCGCAGACTTTTATCGACGCGCGGGCTTGCCCTTGGATGCGGCCAGCGTGATGGTGGCGGCGGGGCGCTTGCGAGACGCCGCGCGGCTGCTGGAGACGGTGATCGCGACGGCCGATGTGCAAGCGGCACCCGGTGACGAACGCGCCCAGGCAGAGTTGGCGATGGGCAAATTGTTGGCCCGGCTGGGACGCCCCTGGGACGCCGCCCGTGCGTTGCAAAGCGCCGCAAAACTAGCGGCCACCCAGGTGGAAGCGCAACGACATTTGTGTGGCGTGCTGCTGGCGTTGGGCTTGCCTCACGCTGCCAACCAAGTGGCCAAGCGTCTACATGAAGACAATCGAGCTGTCTCATGGGACGCACATCAGGTGGCGGCAACCTTGCCCACCGACGCACGCGAAGTGCCTGAACGCTTTGCGGTTGAGCGTTTGCTGGGTGCAGGCGGCATAGGCCGCGTGTATTTGGCGCAAGATCGATTGCTCGATCGGCCGGTGGCGCTCAAAGCGCTTTCCGTGGGCGCGACCGGCGCGGAAGAACAAGCGCTGGCGCGGTTTGTTCGCGAGGCTGAAGCCGCGGGGCGTTTGCATCATCCGCACATCGTGGCTTTGCATGATGTGGATTTGTCGGCTGGCTTGTTGGTGTTCGAGTTTGTCAGCGGTGGCTCGTTGGCGCAGTCACTTGAAAATGGCGACGCCTTGCCGCTAGCAAAAGTGCGGCGGCTGGGGCTTGAGCTTTTAGACGCCCTGGGCGCTGCGCACGCGGCTGGCATTGTTCATCGTGACGTAAAACCCGCCAATGTGTTTTTGGATGCGGCCGGCAGCGCCAAGCTCGGTGATTTCGGCGCGGCACATCTGCTTGACTTCGGACAAACCCAAACGGGCGGGCTCATCGGCACGCTCGCGTACCTATCGCCAGAACAGGTCACCGGCGATCGCATTGGGCCGCAAGCTGACCTTTACGGCTTGGCCGCCACGCTGTTTGAAGCGCTCACGGGGCGCCCTCCGTTTTTGGGCCCCGACTTCGTCACCCAGCATCTTTCTGAAACGCCACCGCGTCCGAGCACACTGACATTGGGCCTCAGCTTGCAAGCGGCAGAGGCTGTGGATCGCGTGTTGTTGCGCGCGCTGGCCAAGCCGCCAGAAGACCGCTACAGCAGCACGCGCGCCATGGCGGAAGAGGTCGCGATGTGGCCAGTGCAAGACGCGTTGGAGGCCTTGGTCGTGGGCGCTCCAGTGTTGGGGCCCATCGAAGTGGAAGCCCCGCCGCCAGAAGCCTCGCCGATCGTGCTGCAAAATTTGGGGCGAACGGCACAAGGCACTCTGCTGCTGCAGCAGGATCCTCGCACCGATCGCGCGGTTGTGGTGTGGCGCCCTGATCAGCTCTTGCAGGGCCCAGCGTTGCGAAAATGGCAGAAGCTTGCGGCCTTGGGCGGCCCGCTGGTGCAACGTGTGCTTAGCCTTTGTGACGCCCAAGGTGTCCTGGGCAAACAAGTGACCTTTGAGCAGCTTACGGGCGCTTGCGTGAAGCTAAATGAGATCACGAGCGATGAGCGCTTGGCGTTGAGTCAAAAGCTTGCGGCGATGGCGGCGGTGGCGCCTGAATGCGTGCGGACTCCAGCCATAGTGCAAACGGCCACGGGGCCTGTGCTGCTGATTCAGCCTGACGTTTAATATCGCCGCCGCCGACATTGAACCGGGAAATCAAGACATGGACATGGGCACCGACATTCTGAAATACGTATTCTTGGCCGGTGCCATTGCTGGCGGCATTGGGGCCATTCGCAAATGGCGTCTAAGACGATGGCAGATGAAGCAACTGCGACGGTCGCGCCCATCTCGCGAGCCCACACGCCCACCGGCGCAGGATTAGGCGCTCAAGCCAACTTGCCAGATCGACCTCGCTGCGCCCGAGCGAGGGCGGGCGGTTTCTTTACGGCATTGCTTGGGCGGAATAACCTTAGCCCGTGCGATGTACGGTGCTCTTTGCAACGGCTTTCGTCTGTCTTTGGGCAGCGTTGGCGCTGCCGCGTGCAAGGGCGGACAGCAACGACGAGTGGCAGGGTCCGTCGCGCCGGGTCGCGTATTTGCCCGCCCTCGACGTTGAAGCCGGCGGCGGTTTTGCACCGGACGCGGGCCGCTGGGGCCTGTTGGGCCGTGTGTCGGCAGGCGTTCATCGCATGACTTCGGTGGGCGTATTGACGTTGGGCCCCGAGTTTGCGCGAGAGACCGGCCGTTACGTGATGGGTATGGGCGCTGAATGGGTGCATCTACGCAGCGGCTTGGGCCTGGACGCCGCCGCCTTGCGCGACATCACGGCCGAGCGCTGGGGGTTTCGCGGCGCTGTGGCGGCAAGTTATCTACGGCTGGGCGCCAGCGTGTATGAGGGCGGCGGCCGCGCGTACATGGTTTCGCTGCGCGTGCCATTGGCGTTGCTCACCGCGTGGGCGTTTGATTGGCTTTGATCGCCGCCATTGCCAAGCGAATCAATTCACTTCGCGCCGGCAAAGCCTGCGTACAATTCGCTCACGTACCAAACCATGAGTCCGTTGGGCGCAAGCCCTTCCACGGCGCCCACCCCCACGTGTGTGGCGCGCGGATCCAGCACGTTGCTGCGATGACCGGGGCTGCCCATGAAGCCTTCATGAACCGCGGACGCTGTGGTGGCGGTGCCCACGTTTTCGGCCACCAAGCGCGGTGACAAACCAGCCGCTTGCACGCGCACCTGCGCGTCCTCTCCGCGCGACGACAAATGCGAAATCGCGCGTTGCTCTGCCATGTCACGGCTGTGAGCCCGCGCCAGCTTCACCAATCTGGGATCGCTTTTTATAGGCGCGATGCCGCGCTTTTGCCGCTCCCGATTGATAGCGGCCAACATCGCTTGCTCAACCGCCGCAGGCGAAGTCGCATCGCCAAACACGGTGTCCGGTCGCAGCTCAAGCCGAGACGGCGGTTCTTCATCACAGTAAACCGGCACATTCACCATCACCTCGGGCCCCCGGGGCCCCGAGGCCAGCACCTCCACGTCGTAGCGGCCCGCGCCTTCCAAACAACGGAACTGCGACGAAAACCCCAAGGCCTTCGCGTTAAGAGGAAGCCTTCCCGTACGCCCCCCCGGCGTGGTGACCACCACCTGCGGCTGCGTGAAGCCAACCGGAATGCGCCCCTCGACTCGCGTTGTTTCTCCACCTCTTAAACTTCGCGGCACCGGCTGCAATTGCACCACCGCGCTGCCCAACAGCACCACCACGCCCACCTCCCCTTCCGTCCGCGAAACACCCACGCCCAATCGCGCCCAGGCGCTGTGGGAAAGCGCTTCTTGCGAGTGCTGTACAACATGCTCAACCAGATCCTGGTCGCCGTGGTTGCTTCTTAGCGAGGTGACACCTGGCTGCGGCTCTGCCAGGCCCACGTGATGACAAACAAAGTTCACAAGCTCGTGACCCAAGGGCCCCTGCCAGGCCGCAAGCTCAGTGGCCGCCTGGTCCATGCGCCCATCTGATGCCGGTGGTGAAAAGCCCGCGTCGCGGGCTCGAGCAACCAGCGCCCGGCGGATTTCGCGTGCCAAGGGATCGCGATCAAGGGCAGGCAACGGCGGACCTCCATAGGCCTTGGCTGAAGGCACCAAGGGCGTGAACATCGTGGGTTGCGGGGCTTGTGCCGGCAAATCACGCGGCGCACCGACAGGCTGAGCCGCTGCGGACGTGGGCGTCGAAGAAACGTCGCGGTTTTGCGCAGGGCTGTGGCTGCAGGCGGCCGTAAGCCACAGCCAAGAAAAAAACTTCCACCGGCTTCGATGCCGCAACATCACCTTCACAGCGTAATCGCCCCGCCGCCCCTCGGCGAGCCCAGCTTTGCAATCGCGCACCAGACGCGAAAAAGCCTCCGGCTGCGGCACGCGCGGCGCAGCGGAGGCTTTCAGCAGACGCCCAGGCTGTTATTGCGCGGCTGGCGCCCCCTTCATCTCGTCAGCTTGACCGCCCACCTTCTGAACGCCCTCCAGCGCGGCGTTCACCCGCTTGTTGCGTACAGCCTTGCGCTGCTCGGCCGCTTCGTCCTTCGGCGCCTCCTCCGGGGCAGGCGCCGCCGCCGCCGCTTGCGGCACCTCGCCTTTTTCGTCAGCGAACAAGATGGTGCCAAAGCGATCAAGTTTGTGAAAGTCGCCCACCATCGGGGCCGACCACGCCTGCGCCTCTTGGCCGTTGGCTTTGCTCACGTCAAGGCGGAACAAATTGATGCGCCAGGTGTCACCAAACGCCGGCGGCACCTTCACGGCGTCGTCGCCCTTGGCCATGCCATTGACGTCGGTCAACGGAATCGCGATTTCCGCCACCCAGCCCCGGTCGGTGTCATCGCGCTTGTTCAGCGTGCCATCCACCTTCACGGCCGCTTTCAATCCTGAGTTCCAAGAAAACGGCTTGGCCTTGGGATCCAAGGTGTCTTCGTACTTTCGATACTCAGGCAGGTAGGTATCGAAAATCATCCCCTTGGGGGAAACCTGAAATTCCACGTATGAGCGGCCATCGGCGTTGGCGTCGATCATGATCTCAACAGCTTCTTGCTGCCAAAGTTTGTCGTCGCGCTTGTCGAATTCCGCCCACACGTCGTCGTCTTGGCTGTCGAAACCGATGTAGAGGAACTTGTCATCCCACAACATCTTGGCTTCTGTGCGCTGGCGAACGGGCTCGCCGCTCATCGTGTTTACGAACACGCCCATGGAGGGCGCTTCGGCCCAAGCGGGCTCGTCCAGCTTGCCGTCAAGTTTGGGTGCCTTCTTGGTTTTGCGAACCACGTGGCGCTTTTCAACCACAGGCTTTTGCCCCTTCACCTCCAACACCGCGACACGCAGACGGTTCTGGCCGTCCTGAGCGCCGGTTTTTACAGCCAGGCGGTTGTTGCCTTTCCAAATGCCCACGTAGATCTCAACGTTGCTATGAGGCCACGTAGGGGGCAGGCGAATGGTGTGTTCGTCGCGAATGATGTCGCCGGCCTTCCACTGACCCACCGGGTACTTGCCACGGATGGGATGGTGGTCCCAGTTCTGGTAGCCTTGGTTGTTGGGTCCGCTGACATGGGTGAAGGTTCGCCAACCCTCTCCCGGAGGCGAAATCACCTTCCAATAATGGGTAAGCTTAACGTCTTTGCCGGGCTCAACTTGGGCAGGCTCGGCGTCAAGCCCCAGGTACACCACCTTGCCATCCAGATCGCCGTTCACCACGATCTGGGGGGCGGGGGCCGCGCTCAGCAGATGTTGTTTCACGTACGCCAGATCTTCTGCCGTGGGCTTATCGTCTTGCTGCTCAACGCAAGCAACCCCACCACAAAGTCCAACGAAGGACAGACACACAAACCATTGTTTTGTTCTAAGCATTTGAAGGTCTCCTTCCGACCCATTGCAGCGAAGAAGCGAGGCCGGAGATCGCTGGGGCTTTTTACTGAAGGTCGGCGCCAATTGCAAACGCGCCGATCCCCCCCGGCGCGCAGGCGGTGGGGCCAACGTCGCGAAAATCCTGTTTCTGGCGTCCATCTGATACTCTTTCCGCTCGTTCGTCTCGCCATGCGCGCCCTGTTCACTGCCTTTGGCTATCTAACCTGTTTGCCTTTACCGGCAGGCAAGATTGAGGGCCGCAGTTGGGGCCGTTCGCTCATCTTCTTTCCGTTGGTGGGCGCGTTCTTGGGCGCCAGTTTGACCGCGCTCGGTAGCTTGGGCGCCGATGTGCTCTCGCCCGTGGTCACGGCGTTTTTCGCGCTGGTGGCATGGACGGGGCTTACAGGAAGCCGCCCCCTGCGCGGATTGGCCGAGACCGCCGACCGGTGGAATCGAATTCGGGAATTCAACGACACCCAAGCCATTGGGGCCGCGGGCGCCGCATCAATGACCTTGGTTTTGCTTGGCAAGCTGGTACTGCTGTCTGAATTGATCGCCGCGGACGCTAGCTTGGCTTTGTGGTTGGTGCCTCTGTCTGCCCGCGGGGCCTTGGTTCCGTTGGTGGCTCTGTTGCGACACGCGCGCGCCGAAGGCGGCAGCTCGGAGATGAACCGCCACGCGCGTCCCGGCGGGGTGGTGCTGGCTCTGCTTTTGGTGGCCGCGGCCTTTTGGTCTGCGGGGCTCGCGCACTGGCCGGTCCTGGCAGGGGCGTTTGCTTCTGCGGCCACGTTGCTACTGTGGATGCGCCGGCGCTTTAAAGGGCTTTCAGACGCCAGCCACGGCGCCGCCATCGAAGTGGCTGAAGTGACGGGCCTCGTGTGCTTGCTGCTAACCGCGGCGGGCACGTATTAACGCATCACCGCGCGCAGCTCTTGGAAGCCCACCGCCCCGGCCGCCCAAACGGGCATAAAAAACAAGATGAAAGGCAGATTCTGCTGCTGAAAGCCCGGCACCACTTTCAGCACCAGGCCCAGCAGTGACGCCACACAAGCGAGCCAAAACAATTTTCGGGCCCACCTCACACCCCAGCGACGCCCACGCGCCACGCCCACGCCGGCCACCGTAAGCGCCAACATCCACACGGGCGCTTGCAAGATGTTTTCGTTGGCTTGGCTTGTAACGTGGTTGGTGAACAACCAAATGAACAACAAAAAACCACCAACCACACCCACCACCAGGCCTCCTAAACACAATCCAACTCCCAACAGCACGCGCATGCCTCGGTTTCTGTGCGCCAAGCGGGTCATTCCAAACAACGCCGCACCCGCGGCCAGGCCTGCCAACAAGAATAGCCAGGTACGGGCCGGCGGCGTTTCGACGGGCGGGATGCGACCGGGCGCCGGAAACACCACGAACTCTCGCTTGACGGCGGGCTCGGGTCCGCCGGGCCTATCAATGCGGGCGTCGCGCAAGGCGCGCTGGAACACCTGCGGCACAAAGCTTTCTTGCCAACGCGACGGCTGAAAATCTGTGCGGCCCGAAAGCGCAAAAAACAACGCCACATATTCCCAGTACACGTCTTCGGTCAAACGCAGAGCGTGCGCGCGGAAGCTTTGCAAGCCAGCCTGCGGTTGCAGCGAGCGCTTGAGCGCGCCGCCGAAGGCCGTATCAACCGCGTCGCGCACACGGGTGGAACAGTTGTCGTAGAAATAATCGTAAAGGTACTCGCGGTTCTCGGGTCGCGCGTTCGCCTTCAGGCGCGCTTCCAGATCCAAAGCCTCTTGCGGCGTAAGGTTCAGCTCCTGCGCTTCGATGGTGCGATTGGACGATTGATACGACCACAAGGTTTCGTCGATCGGAGACACCGAAAGCCAGTAGTGAAAGCGGCCCAGGATGAATTTCGGAATCAAGCTGGGGCTATCGAAGGCAAAGGTGCCAAAGTTGTACACAAGCCCGCCGCCCGTGGGTGGTTCGATCCAAATCGCGTTGTGCCCGAATTTGAAAAACGGGTGGTCGCCAGGACCCAGTGTCAGCACATACACCCTGGGCGCCAAAGCGTCAGAAGCCTGCGCAGGCGCAGGCCTCATGGTGCTGGCATAGGCCACCAGCAGCAACGGCAACAAAACCTTGCAGGCCCTGCGCATCACGAACCCGCCTTTGGCGCAGCGGCCACAAACTCCACTTCGAAAATCTTGGGCCAATTTTTTCCTGTTAGCAAAAACCGCTTTGTCTCGGGCACGTAGGCAATGCCGTTGAGCACATCGACGCCCTGGCGATCCGCACCTTGCAGCAGGTTTGAAGCGTCGATCCACCCTGTAACGGTGCCCGTGTTTGCATCGATCCGGGCAATGAAATCGGTTTGCCAAACGTTGGCGTAAACTTCGTCATCAACACATTCAAGTTCATTGAGATGCGCAACCGGGCTGCCGTGCATGCGCACCTGAATTTGCCCCAACATCGAAAAGTCTTTGGGGTCACGGAACATCAACGTGTCGGTACCGTCACTCATCACCAGCCGACTGCCATCGTAGCAAAGGCCCCAGCCTTCGCCCTCATAGGTTACCTCTTTCCATACCCGCATGGTCATGAGGTCCCAGTAGAGCGCTTTGCCGTTCTTCCAAGTCAGTTGCACAAGGTCGCGCCCCACCAGGGCCAGCCCTTCGCCAAACACATCGTCGGGCAGCCGACCCGCAAGTTCCACAACACCGGTTTTTGGATCCGACCGGCGGACGCCGGAGCGCGCGTAAAGCCCCGTGCTTTCGATCAGCTTGCCGCGAAACCACAACAAACCCTGCGTGAACGCGGCGGGATCGTGGGGATGGGTGGCCAGCACCCGCACTTTGAGCGCCTCGGCCCGGCCATGGGGCTGCGCCTGGCGGTGGCAGCCGGCGTTGGCGGCCACCATCCCCAGCGCGACGACAGAAACAAACCACTGCACGGCGGGAGTGTACACGCCGCCAGCGCTTGCGGCCGCCTCCAATAGCAGCGGCCTAGGCAGTTGAGGCGGTTGCTTGCAGGCGGCCCCGGGGAGCGACCTAAAAGTGAACCGATGCCCCTATCCGCACATGGGGCCGCGCGCGGCTTAAACCGCCCAATTGTACGGCCTCGAAGGGAATGTCGTCTTCCAGCACCGGGCTGCGGCCGCGCAGCGCAAATTCGTAGCCGCGGGCTGCGGTGTAGCCACCCTCAAGGAAGGCCGAAAAGGCCATCACGTGCCCCCTTGTCCACCAAGGCTTCGCCTGGCTGATGGCCCGCAAGCCTGCCGCCCCGGTAGCAAACGGCACGCGATCGTTGGCCGCCAGCCCCAGATCTGACGCGCCATTGAGCCGCACCTTGGCGCTGCTGATGCCGGCCGTGACTTGGACGTAAGGGCGCAGGTAGCGCAGCACCAGCACATCCAGCATGCCACCAGCCGCGACGGCGGAGCCTTCGTAATTTGTAGAGCCTTGTGCCCACCGCCCCGAAGATTCTTCGCTGCTGAATTCGGCACGGGCCGAAACGCCCAAGCGCCCCAACTGCACAAGCCGAACTTCGCCGGCCAGCCCAGCGCCTGCCACATCGGGAGAATCCGAAAACAAAGCGAACGACTTGTCCCGCGCAAACCCCGTGTTCACAAAGAAGCCCAAGGACAAACGTGGCACCTCAGCTTTCGCTTCAGCGTGCAACGTGGCGTCATCCGCAGCGGCCATCGAGGCCGCCCCCACGCCAAGCGCCACCGTGAAAGCGGCCATCAAGCTATGCAGCCGACCCCGACCATTT
The DNA here is from genome assembly GCA_038257535.1 of Polyangia bacterium. GTDB lineage: Bacteria > Myxococcota_A > Polyangia > Fen-1088 > Fen-1088 > JAGTJU01. The sequence goes on along the minus strand of JBBSJE010000009.1, from coordinate 44,334 downwards.
ACAACGTTCATTGCGCGTTCCTTTCTGTGCGCTCAAGCAGACCAGTGGCCACAAACCCACGCAGCGAACGCGCGTTGTCGCGCGAAGGCGCCAGTGCGTCCAATACAGTCACGTATCCGGCACTGTGCGCGTGGGCCACCAACAGCCTGGGTTTGCTATCGAGCACGTCCGTGGTCACCAGCACGTCATCCGCGGGCGCGTCCAACCGAACGTCGCTCACCGAAAGTTGTCCAGCCACCAAGTTCAGGGCCGCCAAGCGATCTGTGGGGGTGGTCAACCAAAGCGTGGGCGCCACGGGGTAGTGGCGAAGCTTCTGAATGCCCACGCCGCTGCTAATCGGGGTCACCGAACGCGTGGCCAAGTTCAATACCGTTAAAGAACGATTGGCATGCAGCAGCACCGCGAGCCCCGCGACCACAAAGGGGTGCACCTCGCGGGCGGCATCGGGCACGTTCACCACTTCGAGGTTGCGGGTTTTGAGCGTCTCTAGCTTTTGCAGATCAACGAACGTGGCTTTGGCAGTTTCTTTCGAAACGAGCAACGCTTGCCAGGTGGGCACCATGTTTCCCGGCGAGGGCCCCGACCACAGCGTAATGGTGGAAACGTCATGGTCCACGGGCACGGCCACTGTTCGGCTGGACAGCGCATCCACAACGAACACATTGCGATCCGCGCCGGCCACCAACAAGCGCAGCCCTTCGCCGGCGTCGAACAAGGCCATATCAGAAGGCGAACGTCCGGCCGCAAGTTGGCTCAGCACGGGGCGGAAGTTGTGCCGCCCCACCACGCGCTCTTCGAGCGGAATTGGCGCAAGCCGAATGGAATAGATGTCTGAACTGCCACTGGCGCGAATGAAAATGCCAGGCCCCGCGGGATCGAACAGCACTTGCTCCGGCCGCAAGCTGCGAGGGTCATCCGGAAGCGTCAGCGGAATGCCAATCTCGCCGCGTTCGGGGTGCGCAAGATCCAAGAGCGTGACGTAATTGTTGGATCGCACAACAACCAAGGACAAAGCTTCATCGGGCAGCGTGAGCGCTGGCGAAAAATCGATGCCGGTGGGCACGCTGCCCAAGCTGGGCACACTGCGCCTTTGCGGCACAGGCGTGGGCGATACCAAATCGATTACGGCCAGTTGGTTGGGGTTAAACGCCGCTTCGCCGCCCGCTTTGGGGCTGCCGCTGAAAAACAGAATCACGGAATTCCCGTCAGGGCTTTGCGCAAAATCGTTGTACCGCGCATCAAGAGGAATGGTGAGCGTCGGCAACTCCTTGGCCGCGGGCACAACCCACAGCGCCGCCGCCTCCTCTTTCACCCCGCGCGCGCCCACCACACCTTGGGTGAGCACCAGCAGTTGATCGCGCCCCGTGTGGCGCTGCGCCTTGAGCGGTTGGTGGCCGATTTCCACGGGACGCGCGTGAGGCACGCCCCCGTGACTACCCACCAAAAACGCTGTGTGGCTTGCGGGCTCAATATAGGCCCACGCTGAGCCCAACGGCACGCGGCCCAAGTTGCTGGCTTGCGAAGGCAGGGGCCCCTGCGATGAGGCATCTTCATATTCACCGCACGCAAACAAGGCCAAGCCTAAGCCCAAAGCCCCAACGGCGGGCCAGGCGCGAAACTGGGTGGTTGTCATTCTCGAATGCCTCCGTTGAGCTCAAATCCGGTTACTGATGCCACAGCCGATGTCGTCCAATCGATGAAACTCAAACGGCCTGCGGGATGCACTTGGCTAACAAACACGCGGTTGCTGCTGGCCAACACCGCGATCGACACGGGCGGGCTGCCCATAACGAAATCGTCGACCAAAAAACTTTGAAAGTTGATCCGCTGCGCCACCCGCAGATCTTTGGCGTCATCGCGAAGCAAGAGAAAGCCGAAGCTGGAATCGGGCACAATCGCCAGCGGCCCGGGATCGGCGTCGGTCAGTTGCAGTTTTGCAAACCCCGTGGCCAGCGACACCACTGAATAGCCAAACGAACGATCGATCTTCAATTGCTCTTCAATGCCCACCTGTTTGGGGTCACCCGCGGTTTTGTTGTGCACAACCATGGCCACTTGGCTGTTGGGCGCGATCGCCACGGCACGCACAGTTTTTCGCAACACCACCGCGCGCGCGGGAACCGACCCATCAAGCGATGCCACAAGCGCTCGCTTCACCTCGCCCACCGTTGTGTAAAGGAAGGCTGAAAGGCCATCCGGCGCAATGACCGCGGAGCCCACGGTTTCGTTGGCAAAGGTTTGCACCACCCGCAACGTCGCGTCGGCAAAGCCCTGCGGCAGCGGCAGTGTGATCATCTGGCCGGCCTCGCGTAGCACCGCCACCACAGCGCCGCCATTGGGCGTAAGGTCAAGGTCTGTAATTTGTGATCCCAAATCGGCCGCCGCGGCAACGCCGGTGGTGAGGTCCACCATAGAAACAACGGAGCCGCCCTCTTTGCGTGACAACGCAAACTTGCCGTCAGGCGTAATCGAAACGTCGGCGGCGGCCGCATCGGCCAAAGGCACCAGAGGCAACAGCGTGGGCCCCGTCACCTGTGCAAAACGGATCACCGAAACGCCATCTTCCGTGATCACAAACGCGGCCGCGCTGTCGTTAGAAAAGATGACGCCGCTCGGGCGAAAGCCCACGGTCAAAGGAATCGCCACATCGCCGGTGGGCAACAGCCGAATCAAAGTCACGTCTTGATAGCTGCCGGTGATGCCACCCAAGCCGCCATCCACGCGGCTGTCGTACCAGGCCAATGCGTGCGCGCCGTTGCTCGCCACCGACAAGCGGTTGGCGCCCGGGCTTACGGGCACGGTGCTCACCGCAGATCCGGCGGGCGTGCTGCGAATGATGCTGGCGTCCGCCGAGCCAGCGTTGATCACCAAAGCCACATCCTGCCCCGGCACGGTGGCCAAGAACGCCGGTTTGTCGCCCACCTGCACCGTGCGAATCGCCAGCGACGTAGAATCGATCACCGCCACGGTGTCGCGGCGGGGATTGGCTGCAAATACATAGCGGCCCCCCGCGCGTGGAACCTCAAGGTCCACCTGCTCCTCCACCTCGGGCGGTGCAGGCTCTGGCGCCGCAGCCCCTCCGGACCCCGCACTGGAACCACCCGATCCGCCTTTCGGCGCCCCGTTGCCGTCGTTGTCTCCGGCGCCGTCGTCGGTGCCATCGCCGGGGCCAAACCCGAGGCCCGAGTCATCGTCGGCGCTCCCACAACCGAAAAGCAAGGCCAGCACCGCTGCGCTACCCACGCTCACGCACTTTTGAATGTTCCGCTTTGTGACTTGCATGTCACTTGCACGTTACAGCAAAGCGCGTGCCGGTTATAAGTCGTTTGTTTTCAGGCGCTTAACACCCACCGGGGCAGGCAACAAACCAGATCACGACAGCGGTGTCGCGATCTTGTCTTGCGCTCTGTGACCCTGTTTAGTCTCGTCGGCCCATCACCAGATCCACAAGGTCTTGCAGCGGGCACGTGGCCAACGCGATCGCTGTGTCACACACGCCGTAGTAAAGGTAGATCAGGCCATCCTTCACCACGTTGGCGGTGGGGAAAACCACGTTGGGGATGTAAAGCCCAAAGCGTTCGTAATAGGCCTCGGGCTCCATGACGGGGAAGGGATAGCGGGCCACGATTTTTCGGGGGGTTTCCAGGTCCAACATCAGCGCGCCCAAACGATAAATCACGGTCTTGCGCGTGGGATCTACCGTTTCCACGCCGTGGTAAAGAATCAGCCAGCCTTCATCTGTCTTTAGCGGCGGCGTGGATCCGCCAATGCGGTTGTTCTCCCAATCGAAAGCGGGCTCAACAATGATCTCGGGCGGCGTCCACGTTTTTAGATCGGCGGATTCAGACAACTGAATGTAGCCGCGCATCGGCCCCTTGTGGTTCGAGTCCACGTAGGGCAAAGGCCGGCGCAACACGAAATACTTGCCGCCAATGCGCTCGGGAAACAGGATCACGTCTCGGTCATCCAGCTCGGGCTCGGTAATCCAAGAATGGAATTCCCAGTCGTATAAATTCTTAGAAACCGCGAGACCGGAACGCGTTTGGTTGTCGCGCGGGTTGCCTGAAAAGCCCGGGTAATCGGTTTGATGCGACTCCGGCACGCCCACGCCCGTAGGGTGCGAGCTCCAGGCGAAGGGGCGATAAGCAAACGTCATGTAATACGTGTCGTCGATCTTCACCACCCGCGGATCTTGCACGCTGCCGTATTGGCTTCCGGCCATTGTGGGCGTAAACACGGGCTCTTGCCGCGACAGTTTGAAGTTCACGCCGTCGTCGCTTTCCAGCATGCCCACGGTGCAAATAAATGGGCGCAGGCTGCCAGCGGCGCGTTCGTACATATAAAAACGGCCGTTTTCGAGAATCACGCCCGGGTTGAACACCGTGGCTTGGCGCCATTGCGGCTGGCCAGGTGTGACAATCGGGTTTTGCGGGTGGCGTTCGAACTTCACGGTGCGAGGCAAAGGCATAGGGGCCGAGATCACCGCGGCGAAGGCCACCTGTCAAGCGGCGGCGCGCGCGCCCGCCGCCGTTACCTTCGTGAAGGCGCCGCGCGGAATCCGCTGCCGGCACCACCGCCGCCGCGGCTTCCGCCACCGAATGAACTGCCACCGCCGCCGCGGAATCCGCCGCCCGCGCCGCCGCCACGCCATCCGGAAGCCGCCCCGCTCGGGCCCGCTCGATATCCGGGGGACTCTCGATAGCCACCGCCACCGCCGCCCCAATAGCCACGCCCGTAGTAGCCGGGACCCCAGTAGCCGCCCATACCCCAGTATGGGTAACCCATGCCCATGCCTCCGTAGTACCAAGGATCCCAACCCCACCCTGGGCCCCAAGCGCCATAAGGGCCCCACCACCAGCCCGGCCCCACCTGAAGATGGACGCGCGAGGTATAGGCCGGCCCGTAAGCATAGCCATGGCCGTAGTAGCCCTGTTGGTCGACCTGCCGCTGAAACACCGTTTGTTGCGCAATCAAACCGCCCGGCCGTTGCACTTCCCAAGCAAACGAAACGGTCTGCGGATCTATGCCGCTGGTCAAAGGGTAATACAGGTCCAAGCTGCCACGCGAACCGGGAGCAATTTGTACCAGTGGGCTGCCCCCACTGCCTTGCGCAAACGCGGGCGCCATTGATGCCGTTTGCCCTTGGGCAGCTTGCGCGGCCCCTAACACAACAACCTGGTTACGAGCGTCAAGCGTCCATGGCGCGGTGTCGCTTTGATTCTCCGCTGCCAAGCGAATGTGCAAATACATCGCCGCACCGCCCTCGCCCACCGGCAGCTTTTCACCGCCCAAGGACATGACGTAGACCTTGCCTTTTGGATCCTCCGCCGGAACGTTATAGGTGGACGCCGTGGGTTGCCCCGACGCAGCCCCGTTCCGGTTTCTATTGTGCGCGCAGGCCCCAAGGCTGGTGGTCAGCGCGAGCACCAACACCTGCGACAGCCTGAGCGTGCGTGTTTTCATGGCGACGTCCTGCAAAAAATTATCTGAGGTCAAACCGAACTGTTATAGGGAAATGTATTCCGCCAGAGTCGGAAGTGCCAACCCGGTGAGGAAAAACCGCACCGCGCCCACTCAGAAAAAAACCAGCTATACTACGTCGTTCGCGCGGCCTCGTGGCAAGCTGCATTTGATTCGGGTTGCTCATTGGAAAATTCTTCGCTGACCACTTTGTCCCCAGTGGAAACTGAGAACGCGGCTCGAGAAGGGGCATCCAAGACGCCTTCGACGCCTTCGCTGTCATACCGGGTGCTCTTCCTGATCGTGAACTTCGTCCAAGCCTGGTTCTTTGGCTTCTGGACGGCGTTTTGTGTCACCACGGCGCTGTTGGCGTTGCCGCTGTCTCGGCGCATTCCCTTGATCTTGGCGCGCCGCATGTGGGCGCCGCCGCTGCTGTATTTGGCAGGCGCCAAGTTGCAAGTTTCAGGGCTGCACAACGTATGTCGGGGTCAGCCGCAGGTGTTTGTCAGCAACCACCAATCGATGATGGACATCGCGGTGGTGTTTCGCGTGCTGCCTGAAAACCTGCACTTTGTGATGAAAAAGGAGCTTCTTTACGCGCCATTCGTCGGTTTCTTTGCGTGGGCCACCGGCATGATCTTCGTCGACCGCAAAAACAGCAAAGCCGCGGTGGCCAGTCTGCAACGCGTGGGCAGGTTGGTGCGCGAGGGGCGCACAATCATGGCATTTCCCGAAGGCACGCGATCGCGGGGGCAAGGTGTGTTGCCGTTCAAAAAGGGTGTTTTCGTCTCGGCCATCGCGGCGCAAGTGCCGGTGGTGCCGTTGGCCATTGAGGGGGCCGACCGGGTCCTGCCCAGCAGCAGCTTTGCCGTGCGACCCGGCGTGATTCGTGTGAACATTGGGGCACCTATCCCCACGGCGGGATTGGCTGAAGCCGACAAAGATGCCCTGCGCGCTCAGGCGCAAGCAGCCGTTCATCAGCTTTACGCCGACATACGGCTGCCCGCCGCATCGTGAAGCCCACTCGCAGGCGGCCTTCTTGCAGCAACCAGCTATTCTGAGAGAAGCCCATGAACGAACAAGCTTTGGCGCCCGGGTTGTTGCTTGCATCCCCGCGGCTGGGAGATCCGAATTTTGACCACACGGTGGTGCTTTTGGGGCACCACGACACCAAGGGCGCGCTGGGTTGGGTGATCAATGGCCAACCCTTGATGCCTGTCCGCGAGCTCTTGGTCAGCTCCGGCTTGTGGACGCCCGGCAAGGATCTGCCCGCAAGCACTTCATTTGATCGGCTGGCGCGTTTGGGCGGCCCCGTTGATCCCGTTACCGGTTGGCTGCTTTACCGCGACAGCCATCACGCCATGAGCAACGAGTTGCCCCTCGGTCCAAACCTCACCGTCTCAGGTGACAGTGATTCGTTGATGTCGGTGTTGCGCGGTGAAGGACCTAGCGAGTTTCGCATGGTGATTGGCTACTCGGGCTGGGGACCGGGTCAGTTGGAAAGTGAGATCCGCGAAGGCGCCTGGCTGCCAGCCGCTGTAGATCCCGCTTTGATTTTCGATACGCCCAACCACGAGATCTGGCAAGAAGCCTACCAGCGCACCGTGGGTGCCAGCCCCGGCGCGTTCGCGGGGGGGCGCAGCGGCCAAGCTTAGGTTAAGGCGCGGATTTCGCTGCAGGCTCACCCGTGGGCGTCGCCGGCTCAGCGCCATTGGCGGGCGGCGCAGATTCAGCGTCACCGGCGGGCGGCGCAGATTCAGCGTCATTGGCGGGCGTCGCGGATTCCACGGCATTGGCAGGCGTCGCCGGTTCGGGGGCCAAGGGTGATAGCCCCAGCAGCTGCCGCCGCGTGTGATAAAGCGGGCCCCCAAACAGTAGTTCGGAAAGGCAAACGTGATAAGGCAAAGGTTCCATCTCGCGCCCTACACCAATGGACGCGTCTTCGGTGGTGACCACGCGCCGCACGCCGGCCTTTTCTGACCACCGCACTTCAAGCGCCACCCGTTCTGCTTTCATGATTTCATCTGGAACGCGTTTCCAGTTTTCCCTCAGCACCCTGCGCAAGGTTTGCAACTGATAAGGCGCCTCGAATGCAAACGTGGTGCGGCCCCCGCTGCGGCGTTTGCCCTCGGTGCTTTCGAGTTCATTCGTGTTCGCCACCGAAGGGGGGTCGGCTTTGTTCATCAGGAGGGTGTCGTGGTAATCCTGCACGCCGCAAAGGTCGTCATAAATCACTTCGCGCGGCGGTATTCGTGAAAGATCACGTTCAACGCCAATGCCACAAGCCGTTAGCGCCGCGGCGCCTATCGCCCCCCACGTAACCGCATGAACTCGTCCTGATATCATTTTCCTACCTTGCGACGCATCGTCTGATGCACTGCCTATATTAAACTGATTGCTCCCCTTGAGCCAAAGCCCGGTGGTTACCGGCGTGGTTTGTTCTTCGTGGCGCGAATCGCACGTGCTTGTTCGGGGGTAATCACAGGCGGCAAGACTGTGGCGGGCACGGCCGCTTCGGCTTCGCCAAGCCCCTGCTCAAGGAGCGCCGGGGGCTCAGCCTCCACCACATCTGTAGGCTCAGAAACCTGAGCGTCATCGCTGGGGAGGACGGGATCGTCGCTGGGGGGCCCGGGATCATCGCTGGGGGACCCCGGCTTGCGCACAAACGCCGTGATGGGCTTGTCAACATTCCCCATGATGCGTCCCTCCAGCACCTCCACCTTTACAGGTTGCTTCAAGCGATAGTAGTAGCCGCGGCTGCCCAGTAGATACTCGTAGGTTTGGTTTTCGTAAGCAAAGCGCTTTTTGATGCCCAGCTTCTGATCGCCGACGCGCTCAAAGGGCGTGTGTTGCAAAACGAACCCAAACAAACGCACGGCGCGAATGTTCACCAGCCGATGGCAACCATGTGAGTAGCGGCGCGCGATCGATGTGTAATCAACCGAACCGTGCGTGCGAATTTGATTGTCGAACAAACCACCCCCAGACGTCACCTGATGGTGAATGGCCATCACCAAACCATAGGCAGATTGAAAGCCGGGCCCCACAACATCGGTGTTCACCACAACCTCGGGCTTGGCAAACGGATTGAACTTTTTGAGGGTGAGCATGTCTTTGGGTGGCGTGCCATCGGGCGGGACCCAAACCGGCGAAACCACAATGTGCTTCCAGATCCGCGCGCCAATATCAGAGTTTTTGTACTTGTAGTACACGTTGCCGTCGGGATGCCGCTCGCTGCGCCACGATCCAATGGTCGTGCGCCACCGCGACAGGGCAATTCGTTGTTTGTTCCAGCGTACAAACAGCGTGAGATGCGGATATTGCCTGCGCTGTTGCACCAAGGCTTTGCCGGCATCGTCGAAAGGAAAATCGTACCAAATGTCGCCGCGATCTATCTCAGCTTCAAGCTGCATTTCGCCTGCGTAGTAGGGCGGCTTGGAGGATGCCGCAAACGCCACACGGAAAGTGTCAGTGCTTACAGTGCCCAGCAGCTTTGCCACGTCGTCGCCCGATTCTATGCCCATCGCGGCCAACAGCGTGTCGCGATAAGCGCCCACCAGATTGCCAACAACGCGGTCTTGGCCACCCTCGTCTTTGTAGTTCGCTTGTTTGCCAAGCAAGGCCACACTTTCGTCTTCTATGATGCCGGCGGCATCCACCACGCGTTCCGTGAGGATGCGTTTGAAGGTTTCAAAATGCTGTTCCATGGGCGCCCGCGCCAGCGCCTGCAGCGTCTCTCCCCCCAAGCTGCCCCAACTGAAAATGTCGTTCTTGCGCTCGAACAACGCCAGCGCCTCATGCGTTACCAAGTCAAACATGCCCTCCGTAAACTTTTCGCCTGGACGAATTAGCCCTTCACACACAAGCCGGCGCTGAGCGGCCTTCACCGCCGCCAATCGCGCCTGCCCTTGGCGATGGCGCTGGACCCGCGCTGCCTTGGCGGGATCAGCGGCGGCCACTTTGTCTTCAGCTGTGCCTGCATCAACAGGCGGCTCTGGGGCGCCTTCGGGAGGGGCTTTTTCAAGCTCGTCAATTTGCTGTTTCACCCACGCAGCGTCATCGATCGCTTGCTGGTGCTCACGTCGCGCCAAGCCCATGTCTTGATAAGTGACATTGCCTTCAAACGCGGCCAAAGCGGCGCGGTCCACCTCGGCAAAGCAGGCTTGCCGTTGTGAATCTTCCTCGATGCGCTTGCGCAACACCGACAACGCCGGGGGTATGCCATAAGGTTCAAGGAAGTTGTTCGTGGGTTGGGCCAGCAGGCGATCCAAATCCTTCTGTTTGCGTTTGTCCCGCTCTTCCTCGAAAGTCTCTCGCTGCTTGCCGCTCAACCATTTGGGCACCGCAGGAATGACCTTGGTAGGGCCATCGCCGCGCAGGTACAGCACCTCGGGACTCACCTTATCATTGGACAAATCGATGAAGATCTGGCGGTAGGGCTGTGGCTTGGGATCATCACCCTGGACATCTTGTTCGCTGAAGATAAACGGCGCCCACGCATCCGATAGGTCAATCACCTGGTAACCGGCGGCCTGCGCTTGAGCTTGCGTCATGACCTCGGCCGCACCGTCGTGCAGGGCGTACACCTGCTCCGGCTCCAACACCGGCTGCCGCTGCCAAGGCGGTGGGGTTGTTAGCTTGGCAGGCGGCGGCTGGCGGGTACCGGGGGGCCCCGGGGGGGTTGAGGGTTTTTGCGGACAGGCGCCCAGCGCCACAGCCAAAGCGGCCAGGGTCGTCAGACGGATAAATGGAATGCGGGCAAACACATCACAAGTGTAGAGCGGCTTTGGTCAAACACTCGAATTTCACGCTCTCGCGCGATCATGCGCTGTGCGTTAGTCGCGAAAGTTGATGAATTGCAGGTCCAGGCCCAAGTCTTCTTTTTTCAAAAACGCGATGGCCTCTTGCAGGTCGTCACGGTTTTTCCCCGTCACCCGAACCTCGTCGCCCTGAATTTGAGCTTGAACCTTGAATTTGGCGTCTTTGAGTTTTTTCACCAGCTTCTTCGCGGTTTCCGTCTCAATGCCCTGTTTCACCTTCACCACTTGGCGAACCGTTTGATGCGTGGCCGCTTCCAACTTCAGCGGTTCCAAACAGCGGGGCGACACGCCGCGCTTAACCAGGCGTTCGCGCAAGATCTGCAACGCCGCCTCCAAGTGGGGGGTATCCGAGGTGCGAACCACGATGCCCTCCTCCAAACGTTCGTAGGTGGTGTTGGTGCCCCGAAAATCGTAGCGGGTGCCCACTTCCTTCTGCGCAACGTTGATGGCGTTATCCACTTCCATCATGTTCACCTTGGAAACCACGTCAAAAGACGGCATGACCGCGCGTTTTAGCAGATTCCTCTCGGTTCCACCTGAAAGCGTGGCGCAACCGCGCCATAATAAAGCTAGGCGCTAAATCTGGAGCCAGTGCCTGAAGAAGGAGAGCACCATGACCCCATCCGCTACACTTCCCAAGGTGGTGGCCATGTTCGACCGCGATGCCGCCATTCCGCAGGGATATTCGGCTGGCCGTCACATCGCCCAAACCCTAACACTCAGCGCGCTGATTTTGAGCGCTGCAGGATGGCTTGCCGCCCGCGCGCAACCCGTTGATTGGCTGTTGCTGCCAGCGTTCTGGTTGGCTGGCAACTTCATCGAATGGGCCTTCCACAAGGGCCCCATGCACCGACCCACCAAGGCCCGCATTTTGTACGTAAACCACACGATGATTCACCATCGGGCGTTTTCCCACAACAACATGCCGGTGCGCAGCTTCCGCGAATTCGGGCTTATCCTGATGCCTTGGTACACCATGATGATGCTTCTGGTGCTGGCGTCCCCGGTGGCTTTGTTCGCGTGGGCCGTTCGTGGGCCGGGCGCGGTGGGGATCTTCTACCTGTTCGCCATGAGCTACTTCTTGTTTTACGAAGTGCTACACGGGCTCTACCACACGCCCGAGGGTCTGCAGCGCAACTTGGGTTTGTGGAACAACCGCGTGTTCAAGTTTCTACAAGGGCACCACGCGCACCACCATCGCCTCGATCGCATGTCACACGTGAATTTCAACGTCACCGTGCCCTTGTTCGATAAGCTGATGGGCACACGGGAACGGCCTGAACTGGAGGCGGACGAAACCGCCGCCGCCCTGGCTTGGGATCAGTCATTGGGCCCGGACGAGCGTCAAGCCGCTGAAGGCTGATCCAAACGCAAAAACGGGCCTGCAAGCCAGGGTTGGCTTGCGGCCCGCAAGTTTTCTTTCTCCAGCGATTTAGAGCCCTACGTCCAAACCGCCCGTATCCACCAAGTCGGCCGTGTCCGTGGTCCCGGTGTCAGCGGTGCTGCCAGCATCAACGCCAGAATCGGTTGTCGTTGCGGCATCCGCAACAGGGGCGTCGCTTCCGGGGACCATTGCGTCGCTTCCGGGAATGACGGGGGGCGCGTCGACAGTGGTATCTCCCGCGGCGTCACGTGCTCCTGGGGAAATTACGTCTTCGTCGCCACAGCCCACAGTGAGTCCTGAAGCCAACAAGGCCATGGCCAGCAATTTTTTCGTCATGAGTCGCTTCCTTCTGAATTTAGGGGAACTAGATTTTGGGTCGCATAGTAGGAAGCCATGCATCAAATGTCAAAGGTGGGCGAAACGAAATCGGCATCGAACTGCGGAATGTAGATCAAAGGTGAACGCGGCTTGAGCTTTACGATCCCCTCCGCTTCCTTTAAGTTTCGGCAATGCAACCAAATCGATTAGGTACATCCATGGCAGCCCCAACGGAGGCATTTGCACTTTCCCGTCGGCGCTTGGGCACGTGGACCGCGGTGGCCACTGCCGCAGCCTTGATAAAGCCCAGCGCTGCAATGGCCAAGGCCAAGGCCACCCCATTAAAATTGGGCCTGGCGTCGTATTCGCTTCGCAAGCTGTCGGTAGACCAAGTGATCGAATTTTGCCAGTTGGTGGACCTCAAATACCTGACATTGAAGGACATGCACCTGCCGCGAAACCCAGAAGAGCTCTCGGCCGCGGTTGAAAAATACCGGGCGGGCGGCATCACCATCATGGGCGCTGGGGTGATCTATATGAAGAACGAGCCCGAAAAGGTTCGGGCGGATTTCGAGTACGCCAAGGCCGCCGGTGTTCCTTTAATCGTGGCGGCGCCCGATCCAGACGCGCTGGACCTTGTGGAGAGCCTGGTCAAGGAATTCAACATGCCGGTGGCCATTCACAACCACGGCCCCGAGGACAAACTTTATCCAGGACCTTCAGACGTCATGAAACACATCGCCAAGCGGGACAAGCGCTTGGGCGTGTGCATGGACATCGGACATACCGTGCGCGCCGGTGAAGATCCGGTTGCTTTGGTGGGCAAGCTAGGGCCACGGCTGTTCGATCTGCACGTCAAGGATCTGAAAAACAAAACCGACAAAGGCAGCCAAACCGAATCAGGCAAAGGCGTATTGGACCTGGCGGGACTGTTTCGCGCTTTGGCCAAACGGCGTTTTGCGGGGCAGGTGGGACTGGAATACGAGATCAATCCAGAAGACCCGTTGCCTGGCATCCGTGAATCGTTGGCTTATCTGCGGGGCCTTGCCGCCGGCCTTGCCGCCTAAGCGCAAGCGACAGAGCTTCTTATAGCGGGTCCACCACGATCGCGCCCTTGTACATGCCCATGCCGCAGGTGAATTGAACCTCCTGCGAGGCTTGCGGCGTGATGGTGACAGCTACGTCTTCGTTAAGCGGCAGATCCTTTTTGATCCCATGCTTGGGAAACACCACCTCATCGCCACAGCCCACGTCGGACACGCGGCGGAAGATCAGAGTCAGCGGTTTGCCGGCCGGGGCCGAAATGGCGCTGGGCTCGTACCCCTTCTGATCGACGGTCACGCGAATGGTGCCTTCGGAGGAAACCGGCACCGGGATTGGGGGGGCGCTTTCAGGGGTGCCCAAGCGTTTGCACCCCACTCCCACCAGCCAAGCGCCCACAAACATCAGCCCCAACGCACGGTTCAGACCGCAAAACTTCGTCATTATAGGGGCAGCCAAGCAGTCATCTGATTGGATTGCAAGAGTGCTGTTTTCTTCATTGACACCTTGTTTCGCCACCCTTATATCTACGGGCCCTGGCAGCCAATAAAAAGCAAGTCAGGGCTTAAACTTAAGAATATGGGGTGGTAGTTAAGTCGGTTATAACGCCGGCCTGTCACGCCGGAGGCCGCGGGTTCGAGTCCCGTCCACCCCGCCTCCTGAACCGCCAAGTCCATCGGATTTGGCGGTTTTTGTTTTGAGAGTGAGCGCCACCATGGGACGGCACCCAGGCCCCCCGCTAGGCTGCTGTGATGAGCACCTTGGTTGATCTAGAAGAGCGCATCGCCTACCAGGACCGGTTGATCCAAGATCTGGATGAGGTTGTTCGATCCTTCACCCTGCGGGTCGAATCGCTTGAGAGAGAAATTGCTCGCTTGCGCTCCACCGTGCTTGAAGCCTCCTTGCCCAGCGGGCCCGCTGCAGATCCGCCGCCGCACTATTGACGTCGCCGTGGGCCGATGAAAAGCGATCCTTTTACGTAACCTTCGTAACCTGTTGGAAACATCTTTCGGATTTTGATCCGTAATGCCGCCCCTCCCGGCGCCCTGATTTCGATAGCAAACGGTTCCTTAACCCCAGGCCGTTACAGCGAAAATGGTGCTTTGAGTCCATAAATTTGCCCACAGCGTTGCAATTATTTTCGCAGTGCTCTGTTTTGGCACGGCTCCTGAAGTGAGGGGCAACATCTTTAACTCACCAGAAGGAGACGGGAACGAATGAAGATTATCGGTTTAGGAACCTTAGCGGCGGCTTTCATTGGATTTGCAGGCGTCGGTAGCACGGCTTCGGCCCAAACAGAGGCCCGTGAGGAAATGAACGAAACCGCCGATGGCTCGGAGGCGCGCCCAGAGCCCCCGAAGCCTGTCATTGCCGAACCCGATGCTCCGGGCTATCGGAGCCAAGCTGGCATCGGCAGCGAGATCGCATTCGCGCACGCGGGTGTTATTGAACTGGGTGGCTCAATCGGTCTTACGTTGGCAAGCGGCTTGGTGGATTTCAATGTTTCACCTACGGTTGGTTACTTCATCGCGGACAACATCCAGCTCTCGGTGCTTTCCGGAATCTCATATATAAAGCAGGACGGCGCCAAAGGCGCCGCCTTTGCGCGTCTGTTGCTAGAGCCGAGTTACCATTTGCCCCTTAACGATGCGTTGTTCATATTCATGGGCCTCGGGTTCGGAGGTACATACGCTGAGAGAGTTGATTTCGGATTTGCGGTGGCGCCCCGTATTGGTTTGAAGATCATGGTGGGTCGATCCGGCATCCTGACGCCATCGATCAGTTATGTTTACTCCACCAACGATCTGGCTACCAACGTACCGGCACCGGGTGAAACTACCACAGGCGAAACTGGGACCGTCGCCACCGTCAGCGGCGCGCTTGTCGCGAACATCGGCTACACAGTGATGTGGTAAGCAACGAGGATAAGGCGCTTTAGGCGCCTTGACCCAGAGCCGCGCTTCGCAAGAGGCGCGGCTTTTGCTTTTTAGCGCGTAACCATCACCATAAGCGCGCCCACAGCCGCCACGACCGCGCCCACAAACAAGATCAGCTTAATCCAAGGGAAAGGCGGCTTGAGATTGGGAACGGGACCCTCAGAGGCTCCGTGGAGATCGCTCGCGTTCCTGGGCTGAAGTTGAGACGCGGCGGAAGCCAGGGGCACTTGCTGAGAAGGCGTCCCGAAGGGCGATGCGAACGGCGATGCCATGGCCGGCGGACGTGAGGCTGGCTCGGCCGTCGGCCAAGACGCGGGTGGCGATGCAACCTGTGGGGTAGGAAAAGCTGTCCTCGCAGGTGCGGGTTGCGGAGCTGGCGCGACCTCGCGCGGCCTTGGCATGGCGGCCCCCACAGGCAGGGGCGGAGGCGTTACCGGTTCAGCTGGGGGCCTTCGCGGCGCAGCCGAAGCTGCGGGCAAAGTGATGGGGCGCGAAGGCGCCGAAATGGGCCCCTTTGCGGGAGCCACAGGCGCGGGCTTGAGCACCGGGGGCGGCGTGGCCTCTTGCAACGCCGAGGGAGGGGGCGCTGAAACCGCTGTTGGCGCGTCAGAGAATTCTTCTTCCCCTTCTTCCCCCATCTCAACAACAGCTGCGGGCGAAGGAGGCGGTACAGAGAGAACCCTTGGCGTAACCCGCTCAGGTCCAGCCCCTTCGTCCCATCGCCGCGCGCTGGCCTCGGGCGGAGGCGTTTGGCCTCTAGGTTGACTTGGAACCACAATGGGCGTCGGCGTATCAGCCCGGACCACAGGGGCCGCGGCGGCTGCTTTGGGAACCGAAGCCTTTCCTCCGGCCAGGCCACGCTCCGCCAAAACAGCGTGAAAAACTTCGTGCAGTTGCGGCGCCACGCGCCCCACGAAATGGTGAAAGCCCTCTTTGATTTGAAGGGAAATGTCCTGCCCAGCGGCGATCTGAGCGCCGTTGTACAGCTGGATGTCCGACACGATCACGCGCGCAAGGCGGCGGGCGGCTTCTTCGGTATCGATTGGTGGTGGCAAGCTGTCCTCAGCATCGCCCGATCAGGGCGGCTTGTTAAGTCTTTGCAACACAATAGCGCGATGTCCCGTCCAGGGGGAAGCGGTCTTCGGCGCAGCCACAGGCGCAGCCCCGCCCAGAACGACCGCGTAGTCTCCTACGAACACTGGACGCCGGCCGGTGCACGCGCGACACTGCCACCTCGCGAAAGGTGAGAGCCAGGGTGCCTTCTGATGAAACAAGCTTTGGTAGGGTGGTAGGTACACAACCCGTGGGGACCTGCGCTTTGGGGCAGGTGATGCGGGGCCGCGAACATCAGACCAACCTTCCCGCTGTGGTGTTTGTGCTGCTGCCTGAACAATGCAGCGAATCTGACCGGCGTTGGCTTTTGGTTCGGCAGCTGCGCCCGAGGCCTGAGGTCGTTGGCCCCACAGTCATTGAAGTGCAATCGAATTCCAAGTCAGCATTTGTGTGCGTGGCATGGCCGGCAACCTCGTTGGATCCGTCATTCACGCCGCCCGAATTGGAGGAGGTCATCGGCTCGTTTGTCTCCGGCATCGCCAGCATCTCCGTGGTTTTGGCGAAGCTTGCTGAGATTGAACCTCGCAGTGTGCCCGCAACGGTGGCCATCAATTCTCAGCAGATGCCCGCGGTCTGGCCTCCCCGGGGTGACCCACCGGCCGCCACCGCGCTTGCAGGGGCCTCATCGTTGCCGGAGCCGGCAACGCCCACGGGAGCCGTACCCATAGGGCAAACGCGACTTTTGCCCTCAGATGCGCCGCTAGCCACGCCCACGCCCGAGCGCTCGCGCTCGCCGGCCCCGGCAGGCCGAACGCCCGCCCCCACCAGATCTCCTGCCGCCGCCGCAACGGCCTCGGCGCGACCGTCACCGCTGCCCGCGCGCCCCCGCAACACACCCGCCCCTGATGAAAGGATGGCGCCGCGCAACCGTCGTCGCGTGCCAGCACCCGTGCTCTGGCTGGGACCAAGCGCATTGGTCATCGTGGTGCTGTTGATCGTCTGGGCCTTCACCAGACCTGAACCCACCCCCTCGGGTGTGCCTCCAACTCCAGTCGCCCTGCCCCAGGCTTTGCCTGAGCCAGTCCAACTTGCGCAACAAGAGCCAGCTTCGGGTCTCGAGGCCACAACGGCCGCACCGGCAGACGCCCCCCCTGTCAACGAGGCCCCTTCGACGCCCGATGAGGAATCAGACTCGCTAAGCGGACTCAAGATTGTTGTGATCAGCTCGCCCGCCGGGGCGCAGCTGTGTGATCCGCGCGCGGGCAAGGCCGTGGGTAACACACCGCTGGAGATGCCGCTCGCGCAATGGCGGCGGGGGCACAAGCTGGTGGTTACCGCACCTGGCTATAAACCTGCCGAGCTGCGTTGGCCGCCCAAGCGAAAAATTCGGCTGCAGCGTTTGGGAGATGATGAAGTGCAAACGGCGTCTCCCTGCGTCTTCTAGCTCAGTCCGTTCACCCCTCAATCTGTTGCGACCGTGAACCGATGTTAGCCCCTGCAGCGGGGAAGACACGGACCGAAAATGCGCAGACATACGATTGAACGACACGTTGTTCGAGGAAGCCGCGAACTAGAAAAGGGAAGCTTTCGCAGGGCTTTGGATGAGTTTCAGGTTGTTGTTGCCCGTGATCCCGATGACGCACGCACATGGTTGCGCATTGCCGAATTGCAAGCGCGGCTGGGCGAAGGGCTTGAGGCCGTCGAATCGTACCGAAAAGCCGCCGACATCCACGTTCGCAAAGGTTTTTTGAGACACGCTCTGGCGCTTTACAAGAACGTGTTGGCTCTGGTGCCCGAAGATTTGGCCGCGCTTCGCAAGGTGGCCGATCTGTCCAGCCAACTGGGTTTGCTATCCGACGCAACTTTGCAATACGAATCGTTGTTGCGCGTTTGTCAAACGCAAGATCGCACGCAGGAGGCACTGCATGCCCTTCGCTGCATCCTCAAGCTCAACCCCACCGACGTGCGGATCCAGCTGCATTTTGCCGAGACCGCTTTGGCGCTAGGGCATCAAGCCGAGGCGCTCGATAAACTACAATCAGCGGCGGAGCTTCTGAAAAGTTCGGGCCGCATTGATGAATACCTGCGCGTGTGCGAACACATTCTGCGCGAACAGCCTCACAACATGACCCTGGCGCGCGAACTAGCCAAGGGTTATCTGGTGCGCGGCAATGGCCGATTTGCCTTGGCGCGCTTGCGCATGTGCTACGACAACGAACCAAAGGACGCTGAGGTCTTAGAGCTGATGGCGCAGGCCTTTGAGCTGCTGGGAAAAACCGACAAAGCGGTCATGTTGCTAAAAGCGCTGGGCCAGGTGCACCGCGACCAAGGCCGCGTCGCAGAGGCCATGGACACCTTCCATCGCGCGCTTGACCTTAGCCCCGACGATCAAGAGATTCAGGCAAACATTGGTCTGTTGGACAAACGCAGCTTCACCCCCATCGAGCTTTGCATCGACGTCGAAATTGACGAAATGCAAGTTGCCGAGCCTGCGGCCCCGCACGCGGTGGTGAACGAAGAAGAAACTCTGAAGATGTACATGCCCGCCTTCGTAACTTCTAGCGAGCTCAAAGCCATAACAGCGCCCGCGCCTGACGAAGCGTACGATCTGTTTCCTGTGCATCAGGCCAAGAAACTGGCCTCAGACATCGGTTTTTTGATGGAGAGAACCGCCACCAAGCTGCGCAAGTTGATAGCCATTTTGCCGCTGCAGATGCACGCGCGCGAAAGCCTGGAAGCCGCAAGCGAAGCGCTACGCCCCGGGGGCGCGCTGGTGACGGAGCTCGGCGCTCTGCGTGAGGAGCTACAGAGCAACGACTGGGTCGAATTAATGCAAAGTACCGCTGAAGGCTAGCGGCGCAACTCGCGCCGCTGCGCGTGGCCAGACCTTGCGAATCGCATCAAGTGCGGGTCTCGACCGCATATCGCGCGGGGCCCTAGCGCATACGCAAGAAACCGCGGTGATACACCCCCGACAACACCCGCAAGGCTTCCAGGCGGGGCATGCCGCAGATCTCAAGCAATGTGGCAATGTCGGTGTGTCCATCCACGCAAGAAAGCAAGAAGCCTGTGCGATGATCTAGGGAGTTCACGTCCAAGCCGCGCATGCCCTTGACCAAAAACGGCACGCTTTGTTTGGATCCCAGTGACATGGCAAACGCACGCTCAATCAACGAGAGCTTGGGACCTATCAAAGCCCACGCTTCGGGATCGTCTTCCCGCTCTGCCGCTTGCAGGGCCAATTCCGCCGCCGCCGCGGCCAATTTGAAATCTCCCTGGTGCAAGAACCGCTGACACTGCTCCAGCTGAAAAGCCGCGCGATCCGAAGCTGAAGAGCGTGGCCGACGCACCTTGGGAACCGCAGGCCCAAACATAGGCCGCGTGGTGGCATCGGTCGCGCTGTCCAGGGGCGCGCCTTCCTCCCCTGCAAGCATCATCTCTATCGGCGTGGGATGTGTGCTGGGCGCAAGCCACGCCGAAATCGGCGACACGGGCGTAAGATCGTTTTCCACAACCCTTTGCGGGGCGGATCCCGCAACGCCGCCGTACGCCCTTAGCGAAGTTGAACTCTCAGACCCGAGTCTGCGCTCGACCAATTCGACCAAGCGTTGAGCTTCCTCGTTGCGAGGCGCGTGCACGAGCGCCTGGCGCCAAGCGTCCAGGGCCTCCAGCACGGCGCCTCGACCGTAGCAAGCGAGGCCGCGTTCAATGTCTCGCCGAACGTCCAAATGTGCTCCTCAAGAGCAGTTGCATCGGCACGTACCCGCATGGCCTTAACGGCTTGCTGCGGCGACGATCGTGGCGTGGCTAGGGTTCGTCGTAGTTTTTCAGCGGCCGAATCCAAATGTTGCGGTAACTCACAGGGTTGCCGTGGTCTTGCAGCGCAATGGGACCGGAGGCATGTTGCGGCTTGTAGGGCGGGTTTTCTTTCCAAGACGTGGGCCCGAAGTACGCGGTTCCCGCATGTGTCACCACACCATTGTGCAGCACCGTCACCATGGCGGGCGATTCGACCTTCTCCCCTTTGAAGCGCGGCGCCTTGAAGACAATGTCGTAAGTCTGCCATTTCCCCGGGGGGCGCGAAACGTTCACCAGCGGCGGATACTGCCCGTACATGCCAGAGGCTTGCCCGTCGGCGTAGGTGTCGTTGTTGAAGCTATCAAGCACCTGAATCTCGAAGTTGCCCAACAAAAACACTCCACTGTTGCCGCGGCCCTGCCCCTCGCCCAACACCTTTTTCGGGCTGGCCCATTCCACATGCAGCTGAAAATCTGTGAACGTCTGCTTGGTTTGAATGCCGCCTTTGCCAGTTTGCAATACGCCCTTCTTCATCGGCCACGTCACTGGGCCTCCGCCCTCTTTGTGCTCCCAAGCCGACAAATCTTTGCCTGTCCCCAAAAGCACGATCGCATCCGAGGGTGGTTTGCCCACCTTGTTCCCGTTGCTGAACTCGCCGGGCGTTACCACAGGGGGGCGAGGCCGGTCAGGATCGTGCACATGCCACTTGCCATTGGGCTGCATGGGCGTGTCGGTGTGCCCGGGCTTCGCGGCTGGGGCCGCACCCGCGGCAGGCTCAGCGGCCCATGATGCGGGGGATCCCAACAGGGCAGAACACGCCGCTGCAACAAGAAGGCGGGAGATGAATTGAAATTTACGCATAAGCAAGCTCCTGGGGTGCGTGGGTTACAAGCCCTTATTTCTAGCAGAGGACGCATGTGCTTCGATATGCCCCAAGAGCTTTCGGGTATAGGAAGCCAGAGCCAGATCACAGGCTTGCGCAGGTTTTACCCATTGCTGTCCTGCAGGCACTGGACGCGCCACCTGAGCCCACACCACCGTGGCTTGAACATCAAGATGGGTAAACACGTGCCGCACTTGCCCTGGAAGCACGCGGAGCCGCGCGCTGGTGAGGCCCACTTTCGCCAGCACCTGGCGGGCGGTGGCTTCCGGATCGCCTGATGCCGCCGCTTCGCTGGCTGGCAACGTCCAAGTCCCTGCTAACAACCCCGGCGCTGGACGTTGCTCGAACAGCAGACGGCCTTGGTCGTGCGCAGCCACACAAATCATGTGCACCGGCCGCTTGGGACGTTTGGGTCGACGCTTTGGCAAGGTGGTGGTTTGGTTTGTCGTGAAGGCAACGCACAACCCAGCCACCGGGCATTCGCCACATTTGGGGACCCTCGGGCCACAGATGCGCGCGCCCAACTCCATCACCGCCTGCGCAAAATCGCCACTGCGCGCCGGCGGCACCAGAGCCAAACCATGTTCGTGGAGCGCGGTTTTGGTGCTGTGATCTTCAAGATATTCTTTGTGTCCCATCACCCTCGCCATCACCCGTGCCGCATTGCCATCAAGTGCAAACGCCCGTTGGCCGAACGCAATGGCCGCCACAGCGGCGGCCGTGTAGGGTCCAATGCCAGGCAAGCTACGTAGCTTTTCCTCCGAAGCGGGCAACTGGCCGCCAAAGCGTTCCATCACCATTTCCGCGGCTTTCTTCAAACTGCGCGCGCGGCTGTAGTAGCCCAGCCCTGCCCAGGCGTGCATCACATCGGATTCGGGCGCCGCCGCCAAACGCGCGACGCTTGGAAATGCCTTCAAGAAGCGGTGATAGTACGGGATCACCGTGGCAACAACGGTTTGCTGCAACATCGCCTCTGAGATCCAAATGCAGTAAGGATCACTTTGGCCGCGCCAGGGAAGCTCTCGCTGCTCCTTGTCGTACCAACGCAAAAGTCGTCGCGAAAACGCGGCTTTCAATGCCAGACCACTCCGAAGCCGGCAGCCAGCGAGAACGCCGATGCATCGGACAAAAACGCAGCCAGAGCTTTCACCGTAAACTCAAACGTCCATGGGCCGTCGTGGGGCAACTCGTAGCCAACGCCCGCCACCACAGCCGGCCCCACACGATGAAACTGTTTGCTCTGGCCCCCCATCGGATCAATGGCGTCGCCAAGCGAAGTGGACAGCTGAGACCAAGCCACGCCGGCACGAACCCACAGCCCTCCTGAAAGCGATGCGATGGTGGGCCAGTGCTGCAACGACAAGCTCAAATCGTTTAAGGTGCCCGTAGAGCCCCCCCCGTATCCAAGCAAACGCGCGTCGCCCGCCAGTGTCAGGTGCCAAGCCCGCGCCAGCGGCGCCGAACCCTCAACCCCAAATGCAATCCCTCTGGCCGCCGAGGACGGGCACCGCTCGCACGAACGCGGCAGCAATAGCCCCACGCCCACCCCAGCACCGGCGCGCCACCCCACGTCTGTGCGCTTCGGTGCCGCTCCGCAGGGCACCGGCAACACCAGCGCCGAGAAGACGAGCACAGCGCCAATCAACGCCGCATCCCTGCGGAAATCTCTGCGAGCCAAGCGACGAATAGGGGAGATCACGTGACAGCCAGACCCTGGCGCGTTTTGCGCTTTCGTTCAAGGGGGACGACAAAGGCAGTGTTGGTGTAAAAGGACCAGGTGCCAGCCTCAAAGGGACCCGCCGCCACCAAGGCCAAGGCCAAACCCAAAGCGAGCGGCAGCGCGCTTGATCGCATCCGTGCCGACGACTTGGACCCGGTTTATGTTTTCCACGGCGCCGAACGGCATTTGCTGGCGCAATGTCTTGAGGCCCTGCGCCGCGCGGTTGTGGGCCCCAGCAAAGGCCCCGCGCTCAACGAAGAGCTGTTCGATCTGAAAGAATGCGGGGTGGCGCCCGTGGTCAACGCCGCCCGCACGCTGCCTATGTTCGCCAAGCGCACGCTGGTGTTGGCGCGCGGATTGGACCAAGTGAAGGCCGACGCGCTCGAGCCGCTGGTGGGCTACGCCCAAGATCCCAACCCCACCACGGTTTTGG
Organism: Polyangia bacterium; assembly: GCA_038257535.1. Lineage (GTDB taxonomy): Bacteria > Myxococcota_A > Polyangia > Fen-1088 > Fen-1088 > JAGTJU01. The sequence goes on along the minus strand of JBBSJE010000009.1, from coordinate 21,487 downwards.
TGCTGCTGGCTGATAAGGCCGATAAGCTCGACGGCCGCCTCAAGGCGTTTCAGACCCTGAAAAAGCTGGGCTACCTGCACGAATTTGTGCGCCTGCGCGACCACGAACTGCCGCGCTGGGTGCAGACCGAGGCGCAACGGCAGGGGCTGGCGATCAGCGCCGACGGGGCTCGCGCATTGGCGGAATCGGCAGGGCCGGACTTGGGTCGCTTGGCCCAGGCACTGGGGCAACTGGCTTTGTTTGCGGCAGACGCCCAGGGGAAACCGCAGGAAATCCAAAGGCAGGACGTCGATGCGCTTATCCCCGAAAGCCGTGAACGTCAGGTCTTCGAGCTCACGCGGGCCCTATCCGAGGGCCAGCGGGCCAAAGCTATGGCGCTGGTGGGGCGATTGCTGCGCGATCGAGAGCCACCGCTGCTAATCCAAGGCGCCCTGCTTCGCCAACTGCGACAGATCTGGCGCGCCAAAGAACTGGTGGCATCAGGCACGCCCCGCAACGACCTGCCCGCAGCGATTGGCGTGCCGCCGTTTGCGCTGGATGAAATCTTGGCGCCGGCCCGGCGGGTTGCGGTCACCGCGCTCAAGCGAGGCTTTGATGAACTCTACAAGGCCGATCGCCTGCTCAAATCATCTCGGATCGATCCCGAACTCATTGTGACCCGGCTGGTGCGAACACTGGCCGATGAATTTGCAAGACAATAAGGCGCCGGCGATCGCTCGCCAACGCCTAATTTCCGTCTTTTCAACGCGCTTATTCAACGCGCCTGCTCAGCGCGTTTTGGCAACCCGCGTTCGCAACGCTTACGCGTTGGCTTGACGAGCGGCCACCGTCAAACGCGACACCAGTCGCGCTGAGGTGTTCTTCTTCACCAGCCCACGGCCGCCCGCGCGGTCGATCAGGCTTACGGCCTCTTTCAAAAGGGCTTCGACTTCATCGCCCTTCTTGGCCGCCACGGCCGCGCGAACCTTCTTGATCGCGGTGCGCATTTGTGAGCGGCGGGAATTGTTGGCCGCCGTGCGCTTGAGACGCTGGCGGTTTTGCTTTTCGGCAGATTGCTTATTGGCCAATGGAAAACCTCTTAGGTCACTGAAAGGAGTGCGGGATTCTGGGGAAAACGCCTTGGATTGTCAAGCGAAAGGCCACCAGACGCCGCAGCGCGTACGAAATCGACGCCCCTCAAGGCGCCGCGCCCGTGGCTATAGCTCAAGATCAACGTTTCCGCTGGCCTTTTTACCTGAAGACGACGACCCGGCGGCCTTGGTGGAGCCACCGCGGCCGCTGTTAACCTGTTCTGGCGAGGGCGCCACACCGGTGGTGGGCACCACGATGTCGGCTGGGGCATCTCCCGGTCGCGCGTAGTTCTTGCCAGCGATTTGGTCGATGATGTTTTCGTTGACGTCGTCGGTGGCGCGTTCGCCACCCAAAGCGGCCTCAACCAGGGAATCTCGGCCATCACGCTTCGGGTTTACGCGCTCGCGGTGGGCGGCCAGACGCTCCGCTTGCGAACGATCGTAAATCACCAAGCAATACACATCGTAAAACTCGCTGCGGTCAACAAGCCGCAGCCCATCGCCGCTGGCGCTGGCCCACTCGTAGTGATCGAGTTTCGCCGACACGCCGGCCTTTTTCGCTTCTTCCACCATTACGGCTTTGGCTTTGCCAAAGCGCGCCTGCATCAGCGCACCGAAATCGGTGAAGGTTTTGTCTGCAAGCATCTCTTTGCCAAAGGCGATGAAAATCTTGTAAAGGCGCTCGTTCTCGAAAAAGTAGTAGCGCGTGTTCTTGTCATCGCGCGCCACCAGCATGGATTCGTCGGTTTTGTGAGCAAATTCTTGGTCAACGATGGAAACGTCGTAGCCGGTTTTGCGGCCCTCGAACTTCACATAGTTGGCCTTGATGGCCTTAACCTCTTTTTCAACCTGCGATCGCATGCGCGAATACTGCGTGGGATCTTTCAAGGCTTTCTTCAGCTCCTCGGCGTAGCTGTCGCGAACGCGCTGTTCAACGGCCTTTTGAACCTGCTCCACCGACATGCCCCACTTGAATTCTCCTTTGAGTTTCTCGATCTCCTCCGCGTTGGCGTTGGGAATCGCTGCCGGCGCCGCTTTTTTGGCCTTCGCCGCTTTTGCCGCCTTTTTGGGCGCAGCTTCGGAGGGGCTCAGGCCCACAGCGGCGATGGATAGGGTGGAAACAAAGGTCCAGAGGGTGAGACGCTTCATGATGGACTCCTGGCGCACGGAAAGTTCACGAGGGTTTTAGCATTGGGGGTTTCCCCAGAAAAGCACAGGCTTTTTCGGCGAGGACCAAAAATAACCGGGGTGTTACGGCACGCCCACAGTCGAGGGCGCTTGTGGGCCTCTGGCGGTTCCCTCCGCGGCGGACTCTTCGCAGCAACCGTCCGCGTCACCGTCCCCGCCCCCCGGCTCGTTGACCCACGAAGGATCGATGGCTTTGGGCTTGAAGGTTTCGGCGCGGCCGGTTTTAAGGTCAGCCACGGGATTGTCGGAATAGAGCGAGTTTTTGCCCGGCTCGGAATAATCAATCCAGAACGCTGAGGCGCCCGCGCGCACGTCCAGGTGCACGAAAGAAGAGTTGGGATAGTACCCCACCCCCACGTGCTCGAAGTTCTTTCGCAGATAATCGCGCAGCTCGCTGTTGGCCACGCCCTTAATGCGAAAATCACACGCGGCCCCTTGTTTGTGAGGGCTTTTGGGGTTCTTCGCCACGGAGGGGTCCCGGTATCCCGAGACCACTTCAACTCGCCGTCCGTCATAATGCCGACCTACCTGATAGATAAGACGCATGAGGCGCGGATCCATTCGCCCCTTTTTGTTGGTGTGGTGGCAGCGGAAGAAATGGTCGAAGGTTTTTTGTGCGTTCCTGATGGGCCGCCCCCTGTTGTCAGCGATGCGCAGCTGCATGGAGTCGCGGCGGTTGATGTGGAAAACCTCGACCGGGGCGTAGCGGGGGCGTTTTTTCAAACGCGCTGGCGCTTGCAAGCGGCCGCCGGCGGTCGCGCGCAGGGGAAGCAATTGCGTGGCGCGTGGCGATCGGCTTGTCAGAACGGCGCTTCTGGTGCGGCGCAATGCCGGTTTGGGCGCCCGCCTGCTGGACTTTGCCTTGGCGCCGGCCGCTGTGCGCGATCTAGCGCTTGCAGACCCCGCCGCGCGCACAGGTGCATCGGCCAAAACACTTGCCGACAAGGTCAGCATGAGGATCCAACGCAGCCGCACCACAGCTTCATGGTGCGGAACAATCGGCTTAGGTCAACTTCTTTCTCAAATCGTCAATCAACGCCCACGCCGCCCGCGGCGTTAGATCATCGGGCTGAACGGCGCGCAAGCGCTCAACCAGATCGTGCAATACCGGTAACGGAGCGGGCAGTGAGGGCATGGCAGCGCCTCGTGGAGACGAGGCAGATTCGCGCTCGAAGAGCCCCAACTGTGGAACTTCATTCTGGGCGGGAGCGGCCACCGTGGGCCCTGCCCCACCCGTGCGTGTGGCCTCCAAGGAACGCAAGATTTCCAGCGCGCGGGCCACCACGGAGCTGGGCATGCCCGCCAGCTTCGCCACTTCAACTCCGAACGAGCGGCTGGCGCCACCCGCCGTGAGCTTGCGCAAAAACACCACCTCGCCCTGCCATTCGCGTGCGGCCACCGCCACGTTCACAACCCGCGGATGCAATTCAGACAGCGCGCACAGCTCGTGATAATGGGTGGCAAACAAGGCGCGCGCGCCCACCTGATCGTGAAGATGCTCAGCCACAGCCCAAGCGATCGACACGCCGTCGTAGGTTGAGGTGCCGCGACCGATCTCGTCCAAGATCACCAAACTGCGGCGCGTGGCGTGCCGAAGAATATGCGCGGTCTCGCGCATCTCCACCAAGAAGGTGGATTCACCCCGCGCTAAGTTGTCGCCCGCCCCCACGCGCGTAAACACGCGATCGCACACGCCCACCCGAGCGCTCCGTGCGGGGACAAAGCTGCCCATCTGCGCCAAAATCACCGTCAGCGCCACCTGGCGAATCAAGGTGCTCTTGCCCGCCATATTCGGGCCCGTCACCATAAGGATTTGCTGCTGCTCGGTGTCCAGGCGAACGTCGTTGGGCACAAAGCCACCTGCCGCGGCCAACCGCTCCACCACCGGGTGACGGCAATCATGCAAATCAAGCTGCTCGGATTGATCCACATCGGGGCGAACATAACCGTTGCGATGCGCTTGTTCCGCCAACGCGGCCAGCACGTCCACGGCCGCCACCTTGGCCGCCAACGCCAGCAAACGCGCAGACGCCGCGGCCACTTGCTCACGCAACGCTTGGAACAGCGACAATTCCAGCGCCACGCGCCGCTCGTCGGCCGACACAATGGTGGCTTCGTATTCGTTGAGCTCGGGGGTCACAAAACGTTCGGCGTTGGCCACGGTCTGTTTGCGCACATAATCCGCAGGCACCGACGCCAAATGCGTTTTGGTTACCTCGATGTAGTAGCCGAATACGTTATTGAACTTGATCTTCAGCGAGGTGATGCCCGTGCGCGTGCGCTCACGCGCTTCAATCTCGGCGATGCGATCGCGGCCGCCGCTGGCGATCGACCGCAATTCATCCAATTCCGCTGAAACGCCCGCCCGGATATAGCCGCCGTCTTTTGTACTTGGGCCCGCGTCGTCGTTCAAAATGGCGGCAATGCTGGCAGCCAGTTCGGCCGCCAAATCGTTGCCCAAGTCCAGCAAGTCGGCAGCGGGATCTTCAGGCACCAGCGCTTCGCTCGATTGCGCCAAGGCCGCAACCAAGTCGGGCAAGCGCTGCAGCGATCGGCCTAGCACCGCCACATCACGCGGGGTGGCCACACCCAGGCGCGCACGGCTCGCCAGGCGCTCGATGTCCCCTTGCGCCCCCAGGTGACGGCGCACTTCATCGCGCGCGCCGTGATGAGCCACCAGGCGCTCTACGGCGTCCAAGCGCCGACGAATGGCCGCAACGTCCAGCAAAGGAAACAGCAGCCAACGCCGGAGCAACCGCCCCCCCATGGCACTGCAGGTGACATCCAGCGCTTCGAGCAGCGAGCCTTCTTTGCGGCCACCGATCATCGTCGCGGTGAGCTCAAGATGCGCGCGCGCCTGCTCGTCGAGCACCAGGTGATCGTCACGGCGATAAAGCTCTAAGTGAGTGATCGGCAGCGCCGCCGAAAGCTGCGTGTCTCGCGCGTACTGAAGCACCCGCGCGGCCGCCAACGCCAGCGGCGGCACATCGGCCAAAGCGGCCGCAGGGCAGTTGTCACCCAGCGCGTCCTTCAGCAAGCTAAGAGCCGCCGGAACGTCGGTAACGCCCGATTTCAGCCTCGATTGTGGCAAGCGGCCATAGGCTTTGCGAACCACCGCGGCCAGTTCAGCTTCGCCATCAACCACCACAAGCTCACGCGGCTCGATGCGCGCCAATTCATCAATCAAGGCTTCGCGGCTTTGCAGGCAGGTGCCGCGAAAATCGCCCGTGGTCACATCTGCAAACGCCACCGCGTATCCGTCGCGCCCGTCGCCGGCCACAGCGACCAGGAAGTTCGAGCTGCGGGGATCCAGCGTCTCTTCGTCGATGATCACGCCGGGGGTGATCACGCGAACCACGTCCCGCTTCACGATGCCTTTGACCGTGCGCGGATCCTCAAGCTGCTCGCACAACGCCACCCGGTGCCCAAGCTCGGTCAGCTTGGCAATGTAGCCCTGGGAGGCATGATGAGGCACGCCGCACATAGGAACGGCGTCTTCTTTGCCCTTGTCGCGCGAAGTAAGCGTTAGGCCCAGGACGCGAGCCACATACACCGCGTCCTCGTAGAACATTTCATAAAAGTCCCCCAGCCTGAAAAACAACAAGGCATCGGGGTAGCGCGCCTTGACCTCAAGGTATTGGCGCATGAGCGCCGTGGGGGCGCCCTCAGGTGTTTTGTCCGCGGCCATCGAAAGCGGCTTTCAGGGAATGCCGCCCGTCAGGTTAGGCCTTGGCTTTGCCGCTTTTGCCCTTAGGGGTCACCTTGTTGGCGGCCTTCTTGCGGGCTGCACGCAGCTTCTTCTTCGCCTGGCGCTTCTTTTGACGCATTTTGCGAGAAACGCGGTTGTCACCTTTACCCATTTGTTCAGATCTCCTTGTGGTTTTCGAGCGGCCGAGGCCTATGCGAGAGCCTAGCCTTTAGCCGGGCCCTATTGAATCGTCAATCCCGGGGCCCTCTGTCAAGCAAAGAGGCAGGTTTGAGCGAAAGAACTTCGGCGGGCGCGGGGCCTTGGGCGGTGAGCACCCGCACCGGGCCGTCGAAGGCGGACTTATGCACCAGCGCCAGCGCCACCACCTGTGCGCCGACCGGATCCGGGAGCGTTGCCGCGCTGGTCACATGACCGGCCTCGGGGCGGGCGTCGCTTTCTAGCCGGTCGCCCGCAGCCGGCACCGGAGCGCCGGGCGCGAGCCGCAACCGCCGAAGCCCCCAATTGACGTGGCCACGGTCGCGAATACGCACGATCGGCTCTTGGCCCAGGTAGCAGCCTTTGCTGTAGTCGATGGCATCATCAAGACCCAACTCCATGGGAAAGCGAGCCGGCGTTATATCGATGCCAAAACGCGGCTCACCCGCAGCGATGCGCAGCGCTTCTGCAGTCGAGGGATCCAGGTCCAAAACGCCCGCGGCCCGCAAACGTTCCGCCAAACCCTCGATTTGGGGCCGGGTCCCCCACACCTGATACCCGCCAACGCCCAACCTCTGGTCGCGAATCACCCACAGGGCATTCTCTTCCGCCCCCACCTCCTGATGCCGACGCAAGGGCGCCTCTACCAAATCGGCGGGCAAAGCCACGTGTGCCGCCTCCAGCGCGGCAGCGGCCTTGGGCCCCAGCACCGCCAGGGCCATGCGCTCGGGGCTCACCGTGGCCACAAAATCATCCATGATGGCGTAGCGGCTGAGCGCCATCGCTGTGCTTGCCGCCTGACCGGCAGCCACCACAAGCCACGTCTCATTCTCGGTCACGTAGATTTCGAGGTCACTTTGCACGTGCCCCTTGGTGTCCAGCAGCAAGGCATGGCAGCCCGTGCCCGCCTGGGTGCTCGCCACGTTGCCCGACAGCAAGCGGTGCAAAAACGACACACGATCGGCGCCCTCGCCATGAATAAGCTCAAGCGGCAGCTTGTCTAGCAGCACAGCCGCTTGCGACAGCAGATCCTGCGGCGCCAAATCACTCATGATGTCTTGTGACCTCGTCGTTGCGCTCTTGCAAACGCACCGCTCGTCTGCGCGTGGCGGCGGCAAGCCGGCGTTCGTCTTCCGGCGATTCAGTGACCAGAGGCTGCACGGCGCGGGGGCGGCCATTTTCATCAATGGCCACGAACGTCAGGTAGGCCCTTGTGGCTTGCTCGCGGTGCCGCGTTCGTTGATCTTCAACCCACACACGCACGCCCACCTCCATGGACGTGCGGGCGGCGTAGTTCACCTGCGCTTGCACAACGACCACCCCGCCCAGGCGCACGGGCTTCAAGAAATGCAATCGGTCCATCGACGCGGTCACCACGGGACCCAGCGCATGGCGCGCCGCCGCGATGGCAGCGGCCACATCGATCCACTGCATCATGGTGCCGCCGAAAATTGTGCCGAGCGCGTTGGTTTGCCCCGGCAAAACGATGTGCACCGCCTCCACCCGCGACGAACGGGGGGTAAATGGGGGGGCGGACAGCGACTCACTCACACGCATCCGCTAGCATGGCGACAAAGCAGGGTCAAACCGGCGCCTTAGGGTGTAAGGTAGGTCCGCAATTTTGAATCATGGCTGCTTCATCAACATCTTCAAGAGTTCTGTCCCTGCCGGCCCCGATGCGCGGCTTCACTCACGCCTGGCGTTGGACCTGGTCCTTGGTTGGCATTTTCGTATTGGTGGCCAGCCCCGCCCTCGCGGCGCAGGGCAAAGCCGTTGCTCAAGCGCCACCGCCGCGGGAAGCCGCACCGGCAGAGCCAGCGGCGGCGGCAACACCCGACGACAACGGCGATGACGAAGCGGAAGCCAGCGGCGAAAAGGGTGGAACCTCTGCGGAATCAACAACTGCCGCGGTTGCCAAACAAGGGCTCAATCTCGAAGAGCTGATCGCACTGGCACGCCGATTCAATCAAGGGCTGGGCGCCGCCAACCGCGCCACGGCCATTGTGCGCGCGCAGCTGAGCGAGGCTCAGAGAAGCTGGTTGCCTACTGGCGAGCTGACATCGCTATTGGCGCCCGCGCCTAGCATCAAGTGCGATCAGGGTGAGGACACGTGCATTTCCACAGGCTCTCGCAACGTTCCCGTGGGCTTCGCCGGCGTGTTTACCCGCACCCAAATCACATTGGCACAGCCTGTGTACACGTTCGGAAAAATCCGCGCGGGCGTTGACGCCGCGGAAGCAGGTGTGGAGGCTGCCCGCAATCAGGAGGCCGCTGCCGTGGCTGAGCTTGACTTGAATGTAAGCCGCGCCTACTTCGGCCTAAAGCTTGCCCGTGAAATCGAGAGCACCCTCAGCGAAGGCCTAAGCTACGTGAAGCAGGCCGAAGAGATGGTGCAAAAAGATCTCGATGAGGGCGGCGGCAACATGACGATTTCCGACAAGCTGCGGCTGCAAACCACGCGTGCCGAGGTAGAGGCGCAGCTGTTTGAGGTGGGCCGTGGCGGCGGGATCGCGGTCAACGCTTTGAAAGCTTTGATTGGGCCCACCGGGCCACAAACCGTGGAGGTGGACAGCGACCCTTTGGAAAAGCGCACGGTGCCTCGCAGGCCACTTTCTTTTTACGAGGAGCAGGCGCGGCTGTCCCGTCCGGAGGTCCGAGCGCTCGACTATTTCGTAAGGGCGCGACGAAAACTCGCAGATTTGGAGTTTGCCCGGCAACTTCCGGACCTGGTGATCGTGGCCACCGCCACGTTTGCCTATGCAAATTCAGTGGATGATCCCAAAAACGCGTTTCTAAACGATCCGTTCAACGTTTTAACCGGCGGGGTGGGCGCCATGCTGCGCATGCCTTTGGACTTTGGGCCTCGAAACGCACGCGCCAGCCAAGCGATGGCGCAAGCGGAGCAAGCCGCCTTCAAACGCCGCGAAGCCTTGGGCGGCATCGCGTTCGAGGTGTCTCGTGCTTACATCGAATTGAACGAAGCGGAAAACCGCATGAACACGCTGGCCACCGGCGAGAAGCTATCGCGACGTTGGATGACATCGATCGTTCAAAAGCTTGACCTAGGATTGGCTGAGACCCGCGAAGTCACAGACGCCTTGCGATCGTACTTCACCATGCGCGTCCGCTACCTACAATCCGTGCACGATTACAACATCGCCGCAGCAGCGCTCGCTCGGGCCACCGGAGCGCCTGTGGCCGGCTAGCGGAAGACCTAGATCCCCAAGTACAAGCGGGTGCCGAAGTTTGGCTCGAGATCGGTGGCCAAGATCTTATCGGCTGACGTTTTCACATCATACTCCACGCGGCGAAACTCGAACTTGCGGGCTTCGGTGTCGTAAATCACGTAGGAGGCGCGCGGGTCGAAATCCCGCGGCTGGCCCACGGAGCCCACGCTAATGATGTATTTCCAGCCGGGCCGAAGCTCGAAGGTTTGCGCCACGACCTCTTGCGACGTGGTGCGATCGTGACTGGGGTTCAAAGCAAAGGCTTTACACAAATGCGAGTGCCCGATCACCGTTAAGGCGGGCATGCTGTCCCAAATTTGCATGCACTGTGCGGCCTGATCGCGGGCAAAAATGTAATCGAACTCTTCAATGTTCAGCGGCGATCCGTGACAGAAATGCACGTCTCCCTCGCGAACCTCGTAGGGCAGGCCCTTGAGCCACTGCATGTGATCCGCCGACAGTTCGCGGGCATGCTTGTCCAAAGCGTGACGAGCGGCAAAGTAGTAGTAGGAGTAATCCATGCGCCCGGCCACGGCGGCGTCGTGGTTTCCCAAGATGGAAAACGCCACCTTTTGCCGCATGAGCGCGCAGGTCTCGTTGGGGCTTGCCCCGTACCCAACGGTGTCGCCAAGACAAACGTAGCGATCGATGGATTCCGAAGCCATGGCTTTAAAGACAGCCTCAAGCGCTTCGATGTTGGCGTGTGTATCAGAGACGATGCCGTACCGCATGACGGGGACCAGGAAACGTAGCACACCTAACGGCTTCACAAGGGTATAGAAAGTGAATGGCTTGGCAAGCCTGCGGCGTCGGACTAAAAGATCCCATGCCCGTATGCCCGGATTCGCCAGGAACAGTAGGCCCGCCAACGCCCAACACAGCGTTTCCACGTCGCGTCGCCGTGCAAAGCGCGTTGAGCCTGGCCGCCGGAAGCGTCCTTGCATTCACCACAAGCACCTACACGCAGGCCGCTCCGAGCGGCGCCAAAGGACACGGCAAGATGGCTTCGCCACCACCATTTAAGATTTCACTGGCTCAGTGGTCGCTTCACAAAGCCTTCAAGTCCAAACAACTCGATCCGCTGAACTTCGCCACGCTGGCCAACGGCTACGGCTTCGATGCCATCGAGTACGTAAACCAATTGTACGAAGGCAAGGCCACCGACAAGGCCTACTTGGCGCAGCTGAAACGCCGCGCTGCCGACCACGGCGTTTGGAGTGTGTTGATCATGATCGACCACGAAGGCGACCTGGGCGCCGCGGAACCTTCAGAGCGACAAAAGGCGGTTGAGAATCATAAAAAGTGGGTCGACGCTGCCGCGTTCCTGGGCTGCCATGCCATACGCGTGAACGCTCATAGCCGCGGCAGCTACGCTGAACAAGTGAAGCTGGCGGCGGATGGTCTGCGAAGGCTGGCCACTTACGCCGACCCTATGGGCATCAATGTGATCGTCGAAAACCACGGCGGGCTTTCGTCAAATGGCGCCTGGCTGGCTGAAGTGATGAAAGCCGCCGACCACCCCCGTTGCGGAACTTTGCCAGACTTTGGCAACTTCAAAATCGCAGACGGCCAAGAGTACGATCGCTACAAAGGCGTGGAAGAGATGATGCCGTTTGCGAAATCCGTAAGCGCGAAGGCATTCGATTTCGACAAACGAGGTCAGGAAACCAAAATCGACTTTGCACGCATGATGAAGATCGTCACGGATGCCAGTTATCACGGTTACGTTGGCATTGAGTACGAAGGCGATCGCCTAGGTGAAGAAGCAGGCATTCTTGCCACCAAGCGGTTGCTGGAAAAGGTGCGCGACAACCTGTGGCGGGCGCAAAAGGTCTAAGCCTCGCCGGGTGTCTGTCCCGCTTTTCGAAGCGTTTCGCATGAGGCGCAGGCGCACAGGGCGCGCAGATCCCTGAACGTGTAAATGTTGGCGCAGGCCGATTCGGTCCAGTCGATGGCCACCCCATATTGCCCCACCAGCCGTATGTTTTTGGCACGCAGAGTTTCGGGCACGGCAGAGGGATCCAAGAGCGGCTTTCCCGTGGCCTCGTCCACGCACTGGGCGCAGCGACAGCGCAACCGTAAGTCGCGCGCGGAAATCACGGTTTCGCAACCGTCAGGCCATTTAAAGGTGAGGCGAGACCGCAGAAGGCCAACGATCTCAGTGGGCATGGGCATGCCAGCTGCTTCCCACACCTGGCCCGGGGCCGCAAGGGCGATGGGCCTTCCCCGCCATGACGCATAAGAGCAATCCACCCGAACTGTCAGCTGAACGCGCCCGGCAGGGGGCCAAGCCCAGGTCACAAAGCAGGTCACAAGCAGGTTAAAGAAGGTTATTGAATGGCTATGGAGCCAAAGGTGCGACCTGTGATACTGTCAGCCGCCTGAAACGTCCGACCCTGCAACCAGTGAGCCCAGTGACTAGGCCTGAGTCCCAAAGAGCGCAACCCCGCGTAGACTTCGCCGCCGAGGTGCATATCCTCAGGCCAGGGGGCCGCACGCCCATCAAGGCGCGGTCGCTCAACCTTAGCCCCAACGGTGTCTTCGTCGAAGCCGACAACGATCCTTCGGCCGATTGCCCTGTGGGCACCAAGCTTCTGTGCGACATTCCGCTTCCGGGGGGCCGTCGATATCTAAAAGGCACGGTGGCCCGCCGTCAGGCGATGCCTTCGCAGTCAACCGGGTTAGGCATACGCTTTGAGAATCTTGAAGCCGCCGACCAAGCGATCTTGCACGCGCTTGTGCAAAACGGCGCCGATCACTCGCGGCTTGTAAAGGTGCGGTTTGAGGGCATGCCCGAGGCCTTGCGCAGCCGGGCGGTGGTGACAAAAGATGGATTGCAGCTGCAAACGGCACTGCCATTTTTGCGGTTGAGCTCGGCGGTTGACGTGTCGTTCATTGCAGGCGAAACCCGCATTGAGACCCACGGCACGCTGCAGAAGGTTCATCTTCAGCCGCAACCCTGCGACGGCATACCGCGATTGGCGGTGGATGTTGCTTTGCCCGAGCCCTTCGCGCCCGAGGAATTTGAGCCCGAGACCACCCCCCGAACGGGAGAGTTTGGCCCTGACGACAGCACGCTGGGCAGCGACATCGACGATTTCATCGACCAGGCCGCGCCCACGCGCCCGGACGCCCCCGCACCAGTTGTGGTTTCGCACGCCTCGCCCAGCACCCCCACCTTGGTTCTGCACAAAACCGCCACCGCCGAGCGGCCATCCGAAGCCACGCCAAACCCCGGGCGCACGCTACGCAAGCGTCCGCCTAGCCGCATTCGCGAACGCCGCCCCTTGCCCCCACCGCAGGCCCCTCCAGCGTCACGCCTGGGTGAAGGGCTGTTGACAGAAGACACAACCACGGGCGTTGAGGTTGTGATCGAGCGCTCACGGCCAAAAACAAAAAGCCCCTGGTGGTGGGTGTGGGGTTGGACGTTGCTTGGCTGCGTGCTGGTAAGCGCCATCGTCTACGATCGCATCGTCGTGGCCACGCGCATGAACGCGCATCTGGTTCAGCAAAGCAAGGCCATTGCCGACGCTCGCAACGATCTGGCCGAAGCCACCACCCTCGCCCGCCAGGCCAAGGGCGCCGCAGAGGCCACGCAGGTGGCCACCTTGGGCCTTCGGGGCGCCATTCGCCGCGAGGTCACGGCCGCGCTGGAAGGTCATCAAGCGGGACGGACCAGTGGCAAAGCGAACCGAGGCGCGGTGGCAGACGCTACCGCCCGCCCAAATTTGCGCATCAACGGCAACACAGCCGTGGCCTCGGTTCCCATCAAGGGCTCCACATTGGGCATGATTCAATATTCTCTCAAAGATCCATCGGGCGTGGTGGTGAAACTGCCGCAAGCGCAATCCCTCTTGCCCGACGGCCACTACTTTGTGCGTGAGGGTGGCTTCAAGGCGGTTTGGGTGGACTCCCGCGCGAATGGTTTGGCGCTGCGCTTTGTTTACGACCACACGCTTCCCCGGCAAGAAATGCTCGAAGTGATCGAAGCCGGCCCCGACGGCGAGGGCAACGGACATCCGCAGGCAGAAGGCACCGTGCGCGTGCGCCTTCGCAAGCCCTGACAGGGTATGCGCAACGCCATCCGCATCTGCTTTTTTCTCTCAGGTGCCTCGGGCTTGGTGTTCGAGCTTCTGTGGACCCGCATGCTGTCGCTGGTCTTCGGCTCCACCACATTGGCCATCTCCACCGTGCTCACCGCCTTTATGGGCGGCTTGGGTCTAGGTTCCCTCTTGGCGGGCCGCTACGCGGATCGCCTGCGCAACCCGGTGAAGTTTTACGCGCTGGCTGAGGCGGGCATTGGCTTGTGGGCGCTGCTGGTGCCTTGGGCCATTGGCCACTACGCCCCGCTCAACCAATGGTTGTGGAGCACCTTTGGTGATCACTACAGCGTGTTGTCACTGTTGCGTTTTGCAGCGTCGGCGTTGCTGCTTATTTTGCCCACCACGCTGATGGGCGCCACCTTGCCGCTGTTGGCACGCGTGCTGATCGACCGGCCGGGCGCACTTAAGAAGGTGGGCGGCAATTTGGGTGGCCTTTACGCCTTGAATTTGTTCGGTGCTTTGGCCGGCTCGTTTATGGCCGGGTTTGTGTTGATGCCCAGCGTGGGCTTGGCGAACACCAACCGCATCGCGGCCAGCGTAAACCTGCTTCTGGCCGTGGCCATTTTCGTCCTGCACAAGCGGTTGGCGCAAGCGCCCCCAAGGCGTGCAGATCTTGACGATCTCATCGCGTCCGCGGGCAACGAACTACCAACAGAAAACCCAGACGAACCCGCGCTGCCAATTTCTTCCCGCGCGCGAAGGGTGGCCATTGTTGGGTTCGCGGTGTCAGGTGGCACGGCGATGATCGTACAAGTGTTGTGGACCCGCGCCTTAGCGGTGTTGATTGGCTCGTCGATTTATTCGTTCACGCTGATCCTACTAGCGTTTTTGGTGGGCTTGGGAGGCGGCTCCGCGTTGTGTGGCCGCTGGGGCGACAAAGTTCGCAACCCAGTGCGTACACTGGCTTGGGTGCATTTGGCCACAGTGGGAGCGATGGGCGCGTCTTACCTGATCATGGATAAGCTGCCGTTTGTGTTTGCCTGGCTTTTGGCCTCGACAAGCTTCGGACCGTCTGCGGTGCAGATCTGCCAATTTGTGCTGGCATGCCTGGTGATCTTGCCCGCCACTTTGCTGATGGGCGCCGTGTTTCCGCTCACCATGCGCGTGGCCACCGCCAACCTGCAAGCGGTGGGACACGATGTGGGCCGCACGTACGCTGTTAACACCTTGGGGGCTATTGTGGGCTCCTTCCTTTCGGGCTTCGTGGTGCTGCCCGTGCTGGGTTTGCAGCGCGGCTTGTACTTGGCGGCGGCGTTGCTGGCCTTGCTGGTTGTGGCGTTGTTCTGGGTGGCACCACGCATGGGAAGCTGGCGGCGCGCGCCGGGAATTGGTTTGGCGCTGGCGGCGATTGCGCTCGCGCCGCTGCTGCCGCGCTGGAATCTCACCAGTTTTTCGCAAGGGTTCTTTCGCGTGTCGCTGGCGCGCGATTACGTAAGCCGCGTGGAAGCGAAAAAGCCATGGCAGCGGCCCGAGCTGGTGTTTTACGAAGACGGCGTGGCCACAACGGTGTCGGTGGAAAAATGGGGCGACACCTACTCGATGAAAAACAACGGCAAAGTCGATGCTTCATCCAGCGCCGACATGCCCACGCAGGTTTCAGTTGGCCTGCTGCCGGTGTTGATGCATGCGGGGTCGCAAGCGCCGCGCGTGGCTTTGATTGGATTTGGCAGCGGCGTCACAGCGGGAAGCATCACCCAAGCTCCCATTGCAAGCCTGGAAGTGGTGGAGCTTGAGCCGGCCATCTACAGCGCTTCGCGCTTCTTCGAGCACGTAAATCACAAGCCCTTGCAAAACCCGCTGGTAACGGCGCGCGTGGGAGATGGTCGCAATTTCTTGAGCCAACGCAAAGACCTGTTTGATGTGATCATCAGCCAGCCTTCAAACCCCTGGATCACGGGCGTCTCGAACCTGTTCACACGTGAGTATTTTCAAGCTATCAAGCAACGCTTGGCGCCGGGGGGCGTATTTGGCCAATGGGCGCAGCTTTACGAAATGGCGCCCTGGAACGTGAAGGCCATATACCGCACGTTGGCCAGCGAGTTTCCGTACGTCACAGTGTTTACCGCCGAAGACCTTTCCTCAGACACCATCTTGATCGCCAGCATGCAGCCTTTGGCTTTGGATCTGACGTCGTTGAGGAAAAAGTTCGCGAACGAACGTGTGCGCAACGAGGCGACACGGGCCGGCTGGAAAACGCCCTACGATGTGCTGGGGCAGGTGCTGCTCACTGCCGATGAGCTGGAACCGTTCGCGGCAGGTGCACCGCTAAACACAGACGACAACGCCTTGATCGAGTTCGCGGCCCCGCGCGATCTGTTGGGCTACAGCGCTTACGATCCCTATCTGGCGCGCGTCTACGGCGCCGCCTGGCCGTACGGACACCTCTTGGGCTTTGTAGCCGGGCTTGATGAGGATCCGGAAGGACCTGCCGCAGGCGCAGCGCACTTGGCACGCGCGCTGCTGGCCAATGGACGCATTCGCGAGGCGGAGTTTTGGACACGCAAAGCCGAGGCTTTGGGCACAAAGGATGATGAGGCCGTGGTGGGCGCGCGCCGCTTGATGACATTGGTAGCGTCACGGCTCGATTCAGATCCTGAAATTCCATTGGCACCCCAGGACAGCTTGGAGCCACCGTTTGTGCCCACGGCCGTCAAGTCAGCGGACGCACAACGGGTGGCGCGTGAATACCGCGAGGTGCAAGCGCTCTTGGCCAAGCGCATGTACGTGACGGCTTACAAGGCGATGGACAAATGGCCTGCGGCGATTTGGAAAACGCCCAACCCCGATTTCGCGTTGTTGGCCGGGTTCCTTCACTACAAGGCGGAGTTCTACGAAGACGCGGTGGGATTGCTGAAGCCACTGTTGGATGACGATGCCTACCTTCAACGCCGCCCCGAGGTTTTGTACTACCTGGCGCGCGCTCGATTCGCTCGCGGCGATCACAGCAAAGCTGTGGAGGCCTTCGAACGCTTCGTGAACCTGCAAACCGCCTTGGGTCGAGACGCGTTGCCCACGCGCGCCCCCGCGGGCAACGCACTTCCTGTAGGCAGTGTGCGAGCGCCTGCGGCGCAGGAGGCCCAGAACGACCAGGGGGACTAGGAGTTCTCGCACGGTAGGACGCTTCGCTCGTGTTATGATTACAGGCCATGCCTCATGGCCGCGCCTTTAAGCCCCAGAACCCGAAATCGAAGGTAAAGCCGGGAAAGCCTCAGAAGCCGAGCCCGATTCGCCCGGCGAAGGCCAAAAGCGCCAAGGCCCCCGGGACGGTGGCCGCAAAACCCGCTCGCAAAAGCAACGGGCCTAAGGGTCTGATGGTAGGCGTGGGGCTGGCCACGGTCGATATGCTGTGCGTGGCGCCTCGGCTGGGCGAGCGTGTGGCGGAGCTTTCGTTATTCAGCATGCAAGGCGGAGGCACGATGGGCAACGTTGTGGCCACGGCCGCCGCATTGGGAGCCCCTTGTCGCTACTTTGGACGCGTGGGCGATGACGACTTCGGCCGCTACATTCTGCGAGGCCTGGAAGAGTACAACGTTGATTGCCGCACGGTCAGCAAACTGCCCAACGTGGTGTCGCCACTTTCCATCGTGCAGATCGACGAATTGTCGCGTCGACGAAGAGTGCTAACCACACGGGGAGGCTTGCCGCCTTTGTCTCCCAAGGATCTGCCCCGCAATCTGCTTGATGGCGCAACCCTGCTCTGCATCGACGGCTTTAATCCTTCGGTGCAAGCCATCGTCGCAGAAAAGGCGCGCGAAAAAGGTGTGCCTGTTTTGCTGAACGCCAGTCACTTGGTGGGCGGCATGGGGGATTTGCTGGGATTGGCTGACATTGTGATCGGCTCCGAACGCTTCGCCAACGAGTTCGCCCCTTCCGACCGATTCGACCAAAGCCTGATCGAGATCGTGCGCGTGGGTCCCAAAACCGCCGTGATCACACTGGGCAACGACGGCGCCATTGGGCTTGAGGGCGACAAACTCGTGCAACAAGGCGCTCTCGACGTTTTTGTGGCCGACAGCACAGGCGCCGGGGACATCTTCTGCGGTGCCTTCGCGTTTGCCACGATGATGGGCTGGCCACTTGAAAAAGCGCTTCCCTTTGCCAACACCACAGCCGGCCTGTGCTGCCGCAACATCGGTGCCCGCGCCGGCATTCCAAGCTTGGCGGAAGTGCTTGAAGCGTTAGAGCCGGCGTAGAAGCGGCAGGCACACGTCAGGGCCGCTCGCGCGCAACGAGCGAAGGTTTCTAGGCGCTGCTATTGAGGCCACGATAGGATCCCGAAGCGCTGCGCCGCAATCACGCCTCGCCGGGGAACAACAAATGCGCCTGCGTCACAAGGTGGTCAATGAAGGCGCGAAGTTTGGGCGACACGCTGCGGGCAGCGGGGTGCAGCACCCACAAGGCCGCAGGTGCGGTTGCGTATTTGCCAAGCAGCCCAACCAACCGCCCCGATTTGATCACCGGATCGGCCACAAACGCGGGCAAACGGCCAATGCCGAAACCTTCTTCGACCAGCGTTTGCAGGGCCGGGAAACTGCCCACGGCGCAGCGGCCTTTGACCTGAACCTTCACTGTCTTTCGCCCTTCGCGAAAACTCCAAAACACCGGTCCGGCCACGCCCGGAAACA
This sequence comes from Polyangia bacterium, assembly GCA_038257535.1. Classification (GTDB taxonomy): domain Bacteria; phylum Myxococcota_A; class Polyangia; order Fen-1088; family Fen-1088; genus JAGTJU01. Next base: position 3,370 of record JBBSJE010000009.1, on the reverse strand, counting down.
CAACACAATCGTGATGGCTAAGATCCTGCGGCTTACGCGGTGGTTTGCGGCCTTTAAGGTACGTTGGGCTCGCAACGATGCGCGCCGTTGATTGTGCCAACTTCCGTCCCACCAGGGAAGAATCCCGCAACTCGCCCGCGCGAATCACCGCATCAAATGACTCTTCAATAAGATCCACGCTTCGATCTGTGACGTCGGCAAGCACCTGAACGTGGGGATGGGCGTGCATGAAGGACGCAAGCAAGGGGCCCAAAACGCTTTGCCCCAACGCCACGGGCAACGAGATTCGCAAAAGGCCTCGCGGCTCGAGTTGCAGTTCATCCACGCCTCGCGCAGCGGTGTCTAAGGTGGCCAAAGCCGCAGAGGCCTGTTGGTGATACAAGAGCCCCGCTTCGGTGGGCCGCACGCTGCGGGTGGTGCGAACCAACAGCTGGGCGCCAAAGAAGGTCTCGAGTTCCGCCACCTTCCGACTGACAGTTGACTTGGGCAGGCCCAGCCGCACGGCGGCGCCTCGGAAAGATTTTTCATCCACCACATGCACAAAGGCGCGAACGGCGTTGAGATCGGCTCGCAAGGACTGTCCCATTGTCGGGACAGTATATCCATATTGGCACCATTGTCCCAACTGCTTTTGGACGCCACAGTTGTCTCGAAAGGACCAATGAAATGAACCCACTTGTAACAGCCGCATCCCCCGCACTCTCCAATCCCAGCCACGCAAACGGCTTTACGCGAGCGCCTGCCCGCAAGATCTTCACGGCCGCCTTGCTGGCGGGATTGGCCACCGCCGCGTTGAACCTGACGGTTTTTGCGATAGCGCGGTGGCTGGGCGTTGCCTTCGAGGGCCAATTTCAACCTGGGGCCCCCACAACCGTGCTGCCATTTCCTCTGGTGGTCATCTCGTCGGTCCTGCCGGCTTTGGTGGCGGCCGCCGTCTACCTGCTGTTGCGCTCGTTTTTCTCTGCGGCCACGACCATTTTCGTCGGCTTGGCGGCTGTTTTCACGATGGTGTCATTCGCAGCCCCGTTTGGCATCGAAGGCGCAAGTTTCGCGACCAAACTGGCGCTCAACGTGATGCACTTGGTCGCCGCTGTTGTGATCACCGCCAGCATCGTGCGCGCGTCGCGCGTGCGCAAATCGAACGCTTAGCCTAGCCGCGCACGCAGTTGCGGCCCGATTTCTTCGCTTCGTAAAGTCGCTCGTCGGCGCGCTTGATGAGAGCGCCAGCGTCGGAGGTCTCGGCATCCAAGGTGGCCACGCCCATGGAAATGGTGACCACAATCTTGGTGCCCTCGAAGAAATAATCAGTGGTTTCCACGATGCGGCGAATTTTCTCGGCAAATTGCTGCGCGTTGAAGCCGTCGATTTCGGGCAGCACGATGGCGAACTCTTCGCCCCCGTAACGGGCAAACAAGTCTTCGCGGCGGATTTTGGCCTTAATGGTGGAAGCGAGGCTCTTAAGGACCTGGTCGCCGGCCAAGTGACCGTACGTGTCGTTGATCTGTTTGAAGTGGTCGATGTCGAACATCACCAGCGTCATCTCGCGCCGGTAGCGGTTTGAGCGCGCGATCTCGCGCTCGATCGATTCCATAAAGTAACGTTTGTTGAATATCTGCGTAAGACCATCGATGGTGGTCAAACGGTAAATTTCTTCGTGATACGCGCGCTCAATATTGCCACCCGACAAAAACTTGAAAATGGTTCGGCCGATCTTGATGAGATCGCCATCGGTAAGCGTGCGCTCTTCGATTTGCTCGTCGTTGACGTAGGTGCCGTTGGTCGAGCCCAAATCGCGGATGCGAATGGTCTTGCCCTGGTTCATGATCTTCGAGTGCGCGCGCGAGACCGACTCCTGATCGATCTGAATGTCGCATTTGGAAGATCGGCCCAGCACCAAAGTGGGGGATTCCAGATTGTACTTGCGTCCCAGATCTTGGCCGTAAATCACCACCAAACAGGCCTCTTTGCCGGGGGCGCGTTCTGTGATGCGGCTGATGCTGGTGACGACGGTCTTGGCCCGGACGTGGTCCGTCTCGGTGCTATCACTTCCGCGTCTAGGGGTGTTGCGAGACAAGGTGGTTGTTTCAGCGTAATGCAGCAACGGCCGAACGTAAAGACGAAGGCTTTTTTGACTCCCGATCCCACATGTAGGACAGTGTAGACTATGAGGCGAACAACACAGGATTTTCATGGACTTCGCGGCACGTTGCGCCTTGCGGCTTTTGCCACGGTTTGTGTGGGAGGCGGGACCACGGCGGTTGCAGCTAACCCCGGCGCCAAGGTTTCGGACGCGCCAGTTCGAGGCGCCTCAATAGAGGTAGACCTGGGACGTCTGCAACACGATGAGTCAGGGTTCAGCGCGCCCTTGAAAACGGGGGGCAAAGCGTTGCTGACCCTGGATGCTGACTTGCAGCAGGCCGCTGACGATCTTTTTAACCGGTACGAGGTGCCCTACGGCGCCGCCGTCATGCTGTCCGTTAACGATGGCAACATTTTGGTGATGTCGGGCCGGTCGGCCCTGAACAGCAAGTTGGGACCGGAGGACTTGGCCTTGAAAGCCTGGGCGCCCGCCGCTTCGGTGTTCAAGATCGTTTCGGCGTCGGCGTTGGTCTCCGAAGGTGGTCTGAACTCAGACAGCAAGACCTGCTATCACGGTGGCTTTTCCCGAGTTGACGAAGACCAACTGCGGGACATTCCCGCGATCGACAAGACGTGTGACACGCTGGCTTACGGCGTAGGCAAATCGCAAAACGCGATTCTGGCCAAGTTGTCATCCCGACATCTGGATCCACTCTCCATGCGGCGTGTGGCCACGGCGTTTGGATTCGGATTGCCGATGCCGTTCGTGGCCCCTGTTGAACCTTCGGCGCTCGACGTGCCTCGCGACAAATTGGAATTCGCCCGTATGGCTGCTGGCTTCTATCACACCAGTTTGTCGCCTCTGCACGGCGCGCTGGTGGCGGCCACTGTGGCGTCGGATGGTCTGATGCCTCGCCCCCGCTTGCTGCAAAAGGCTGTGGACGCCAAAGGGAATGACCTTACGGTCCCCGGGCGCCGTGCCCGCCGCGTGTTGGAACCCAGCGTCGCGAAACAGGTCAGCGTCATGATGGAGGCCACGTGCCGCATGGGCACCGCCCGCAGCGGCTTTGTAGACAGCAAGGGCCGCAGCTTGTTGCCGTTTCCAGTGGCTGGGAAAACAGGGTCGCTTAACCACCGCGGTCGCGACGATGAACCTAGCCCGCCGGCCGGCACGGTGGATGGGTACCTCGCATACAGCTGGTTCGTGGGGTACGCCCCCGCGGACAAACCCGAGGTTGCGTTTGCCGTGCTGTTAGGCAATTCCGCCAAGTGGCGCATCAAAGCCACTTTT